>JBKHIW010000184.1:0-4750 GCA_046538465.1 Desulfobacteraceae bacterium
CTGTTCTCCGCTTCTTATCACCTGTTGGTCCATTACCTTCATGAGTCCGACTCCTTTCCCCTGGGTTAGGCCGCGTTTCATTTGGCCCGGCATTTGCAGAAAGATCAATGGGCCTAGTACTAAAAGACGACCGAGCCTTATTCTAATGCAAGGCGCATACCAGAGAAGCTGAATGAGACTCGGATCCGGAGTAACCCTGGAAGGCATTGATCAGGCCATCGAGGACCTGGGCTACCGCAGTGCGCGCTCGCCCAAGAAGAGGCTTTTAGAGGCTGTCCGAGGCCTATACAAGGGCCCGGAGGACCTGGACTCCATGCCGGCTGTTGCTCATGAGTACCTCATCCGGACTCTGTGGGGGTCGGAGGACGGTGCGGGCGGCCTCGCCTCCCGGAAAAGAAACCTATCCAGCCTCCGGTCTTCAATCAACTCCGACCTCATGCGGCTTTATCATGAAGGAAAGAATCCCGAGGGGGTGATACTCGGGCCGGATTATACCTTTGTACTTTCGGATGAAGCCAAGGATCAAACCCTCGAGCTGCTGGGATCCATGGCCTCACCCAACAGCGATCCCGACCCGGTGCGCATCCAAGACGTCCTGAAAGGCATTCAAAAGCTGCTTGCAGATATGGATCCGGACAAGGTGGAAGGCGGGGCAATGGAGGGGTTGAAGGCCAGGGTAAGGGACCTGGCCGGGTCAATGGGATTAGACACCGGCCCAGGTCCGGGCCGGGAGTTCGGCGAGGGGGAAGGACTCCAAGCTGACGCCGAGGTGGTTGAAATCCTGGAAGACTCGGAAGACGCCGAGGAGGAGCCGGAAGAGCTCGACGAGAACGAGGTCCTGGAGGAAGTGGAGGCCCAGGAGGAGCCTTGGGACGAAATCGAGGAGATCCCGGAAGGGCTTGATGAAGAGACTGATCCGGAGGAAATTGAGGGGGAAATAGAAGAAGAGGAAGAGTTCGGGGAGACCGAGGTGGCGGAGGTATTGGAGGAGGAAGAGCCGGAGGAGGAGCCGCTTTCCGAGGAGGATCCGGAGGAAATCGACGAGGATGAGATCCTGGAAGAGGTGGAGGGGGAAGGGCGGGAAGAAGCTTCTTCATTGGATGGACAGATATTGGATATCGATGGGGGCGGGGAGGTGGATGTGGAAAAAAATCGCCTCCTGGCCGAGGAGTTCAATCAGTCGTTGGCTGCAATGGACCGCTTCTACAACCAGCATATCTGGATCTCTGGAGGGGAGTACAAAGTGGGGAGCCCGTCGCCTTCCACCGGAGAGAGGCCGGAAGCTGCCGTTTTGGTTGAAGATTTTTATATCGGTAAGTTTCCGGTGACAAATGCCCTTTTCGAGCTTTTTGTGGAAAAGACCGGGTATCGCACCACGGCTGAAAAGGCGGGTTACAGCATCGTGCATCAGGGGAGGTTCCGCCGCAGGATTGACGAAAGGACCGGGAAAAAGGAAATAATCTGCAGGTCGGGAATTTCGAGCGTACGCATAGAAGGGGCTTGCTGGTATCAGCCTACCGGCCCTGGAAGCAGCTTGAGGCACAAGAGAAATCATCCGGCGGTTCACATCAGCCTGGAAGACGCGTTTGCCTTTGCCGCATGGTGCGGCAAGCGGCTTCCTACAGAGGAGGAATGGGAGGCGGCCATGCGCACCGGAAGCGGACTCAAGTACCCCTGGGGGAATGAGTGGACAGGGTCTGCCTGCAATATGGAAAAGGCCTTTGTGGGCGATACCTCGGCCGTAGACCGGTATATTGAGTATGAGAATCCACTGGGTGTGGCTGACGCGCTGGGCAATGTATTGGAGTGGACCATAACCATGGAAAAAGACGGTCGTGTGCTGAAGGGAGGGAGCTGGCTCTCCAAGGACGGGACCCCTTTGTGGTACAGGAAGGTCTTGCCAGCGGAGCCCGGCTCCAACATCACGGGGTTCAGGTGTGTGGCCTTTTAACCTTCAGGCCTTGCCTCCTGAGCCGCTTTTCTCCCTTATATGGGCAGCCGCCCGCCTTATGCGGCGTACAGTCTCGTCCCTGCCCAGGACAGCCATTACTTCGAAGAGCCCCGGGCTGGCGGTCCTGCCGGTGAGCGCCACCCGCAGGGGCTGGGCTATCGCTTTCAGCTTGAGGCCTCTCTCTTCAAGATAGGTGGAAAAAAGACTCTCCAACTCCTTTTCATTGAACTCCTCCATTCCGGCCAAACGCTCCTCCAGCTCCTCCAAATAGGGGAGCACGTCCGGGTGGAGAAATTTCCTTTCTCCCTTTTCCTCATAGGCTACATCAGGAACAAAGTAAAAGGCCGCTCCCTCGGCCATCTCCACCAAGGTGCGGCTTCTCGGCTTCAGCGTCTCAACCGCCCGGACAAGCTTGTGCGGATCAGGCTCGGGCGCTTCAAGCCCGCGCAGGAAGGGCAAGACCATCTCGGCCAAGGTCTTTGAATCAGACTCCCGGATATACCATGCGTTGAGGTCCAGGAGTTTTTCAGCATTGAATACACCCGCGGACCTCCCAACCCTATCCAGGCTGAATTTCTCGATCAGTTCCTCCAAGGTGAACTTCTCCTGGTCCCCGTAAGACCATCCTAGCCGGGCCAGGGCGTTCAAGAGGGCCTGGGGAAGATAGCCCATTTCCCGGTAGGCGAGCACCGAAGTCGCCCCGTGCCTTTTACTCAGCCGGGTCCTATCCGGGCCTAGGATCATGGGCACATGGGCATAGACCGGGAGAGGCTCTCCCAGGGCCTGATATATCAGGATCTGCCTGGGGGTGTTGTTTACGTGATCGTCGCCGCGGATCACGTGGTTGACACCCATGGTTATGTCGTCCACCACCACGGCCAGGTGATAGGTGGGGGTGCCGTCGGACCGCTCCAAGACGAGGTCGTCCAACTCCTCATTGGCCACGGATATAGGCCCCTTGATTCTATCCTCGAAGCGGGTGAGACCGCTCTGAGGGGCCTTCAGCCGGACCACCGAACCAGGGGCCTTGTTCAGGCCGAGATCCCGGCACGTCCCGTCGTACTTTGGTTTCAGTCCCATGGATCGGGCCCGCCTCCGCTTCTCCTCCAAGATCTCGGGGGAGCAGTGGCAGTGGTAGGCCATGTCTGAGTCCAGTAGACGCTGTATGAATTCTTTATAAATATCGTAGCGTTGACTCTGAAAATAGGGGCCTTCGTCCCAGTCCAATCCCAGCCACTCCATGGATTCCAGTATGGCCTGGGTGGCCTCCTGGGAGGATCTCTCCATATCCGTGTCTTCTATTCGCAAGATGAACCGCCCTCCGTGCTTCCTGGCGAACAGCCAGTTAAAAAGCGCGGTTCTGGCTCCTCCTATGTGAAGGAACCCGGTGGGACTGGGCGGAAAGCGCGTTACTACCGGCTCTTTGGTCATAACTTCCTCTTTTGTCTCCTTGGATTCCCCGGTGCCGGCGGGTTACCAGGCGGGGACCACGGAGGTGATTTTGGATTTTGAGCGGAAGCTAGCACATGGGGCGGCGATTCACAAGGCGGTAGTATACTCCGCCCTTATAGTTGCGCGTTTCGAAGGCCTTGGTGTACCCGATGAGAGTCTCCCCGGTGCCCAAAAACAAGCATCCGCCCGGGCTCATCATACGGGCCACCTTGTCGAATATTGCGCGCCTGAAAGAGTCGGAGAAGTAAATGATCACGTTTCTCATGAAGACGACATCAAAGGATTCGAATCCCCTGGGCGGGGGATCCTTGAGATTGTAGCGACTAAAGGTGATCATATTCCGAATCTCCGGCAGGATATGCCAGAGGTTCATCTCCTTTTTAAAGAAACGGTGGAGACAGTCCTGGCTCAGGCCTCTTTTAATGGCGGTTTCCGAGTAGACCCCCTTTTCGGCCGCAGCCAGAGCCGAGGCGGACACATCGGTCGCCGTAATGCTGACCCTGTCCAGGAGCTCTTGATTGCACCCATAAGAGTTAAAGTATTCCTTGATGGTTATGGCGATGGAATAAGGCTCCTGACCGGTGGAGCAGCCGGCGGACCAGACGGATATGCTCTCTCTCAATCCTGATACAATCTCGTTTGTTAACTTGGGAAGGAGCTCTTCGGCCAGTATGCGAAACGGGTGCCGGTCCCTGAACCACAGGGTTTCATTTGTGGAGATGGCGTCGAGGACCGCATTCTGGAGCGGTTTGGAACCGTTTTCATTTCGTATCTTGCGGTAGAACTCCCCGAAGCTGCTGCAGCCCGCATGCTTGGCGAGATTGGAGAGACGGTTTTCCACCAGGTAGGCCTTGTCTTGGCCCAGAAGGATTCCGCACCGCTCCTCGATAAATCTTCGGATCAGTTCAAATTCCTGATTGGTTATGGTAATGCTCACGGCGGACTATTTCCCTGAACCATTGATGATCTGTGTTATGCGCCGGGCCATGTCTTTCAGGGGGACCCTTTCGTCGGAGAGGGCCGCCTCATCCACGGCCCGGGGCATGCCGTAGACCACACATGTATGCTCCTCCTGGGTCAAGCAGTAGCACCCGCGCTTCTTTAGTAAACTCACGCCCTTCATGCCGTCGCTCCCCATGCCGGTTAGGACCACGGCCAATATCCGGCCTCCGTACGCCTCGGCGACGCTCCTGAACAGGATATCGGCCGACGGCCTGACGCTGTTTTCGGGTGCGGCGTCACTCAGGGCGATGGAGTAAACAGGGGCTTTCCGGCCGTTGGAATCAGTCCTGTTCACCATCATGTGCCTGCCGCCCGGGGCCACGTATACTGTGCCTGGGCGCAAAA
>JBKHIW010000185.1:0-4740 GCA_046538465.1 Desulfobacteraceae bacterium
TTCAGGCCCTGCTGGAGCTCCCGGAAGAGGGGAGGGAGGCGGCGGCGGGATGGATCATAAATCTAAGAATGAGCATTAATAATCAGATACAATTTATAGAATTACTACAGGATTTATCTGAAATGGAAGGTGTGCCGATTAGAGACATCCTCTCCTTGCCGCCTGCCTCGGAAATCCTCACCCAATCCGAAGCCAACCCCCCTCAAACGACCGCAAGGTTGATGAGGCATCTGAGGGAGCGCCGGTTTCCGAGGGCGGTCTCGGCTGAGAAGGAGTTCCAGGCGATGCTGAAAAGGGCCGGGCTTCCCCGGGGGGTGCGTGTTTCCGCGCCTCCGTGGTTCGAGGGGGATAAGTTCAATCTCGAGGCCGACTTTCGGGAAGGACCGGAACTCAGGCGGACCCTGGAGGGGCTATTGGGATGCACTGATCTGCTGGACTACCGGCCTCCATGGGTGCCCGGGGATCAGAGCCGCAGAAAGGAGTCTCTTTGATCCGTAGGATCCTGGTTGAACACGGCGCAGAGGACTATCCCATGACCCGCGCGATTGCGGAGAGGGCCGGGTTGCCGATCCGCTTTATATCCCCTGACCAGGATCTCCCGCCCGGTGTCGAGCAGGACAAGGAAACCCTGCGGCTGGTCAGATTCAAGGGGGAGTTTCTAAAGCCTTGCCCGGGGACCACCGGTCCGGGCTATATATGCTGCGGATACAAGATACTCCACGTAGGCCTGAATTGCCCGCTCGACTGCAGTTATTGCATCCTGCAGGCGTACGTGAACCAGCCCTCGGTCAGAGTCTTCGTAAACCTCCCGGAGGCGCTTTCCGAGGTGGGCCGGACCATAGACGAATCTCCTGCTGGTACTATCTGGAGGATAGGCACCGGCGAATTCACGGACAGCCTGGCCGTTGATCCCGTGGTGGGCTGGCACGACCTGCTCCCTGAGTTTTTCTCCAAGCGTAGGAATGCCGTGCTGGAGCTAAAGACCAAGACCGACCTGGTGGAAGGGGTCATCCGTTCGCCTTTCCGGGATAAGCTTATCGTGTCTTGGTCTCTTAACACCCCGGAGATCGCATCCCGAGAAGAGCACGGGGCCCCGTCCATAAGCCGGAGGCTCAGGGCAGCGGCGCGATGTCAAAAAGAGGGCCTTGCTGTCGGGTTTCACTTCGATCCCCTGTTCTATCATCCCGGCTGGAGGGAGGGATACCAACGGGTCGTGGAAATGTTGGACCGGTATATTGAACCCAGCCGTGTGATATGGATCAGTTTGGGGGCCATGCGTTATATGCCCGCTCTAAAAGGAATTATACGCAGACGCCACTGCCGGAGCCTGGTCCTTGATGGTGAGTTCATCCCGGCTCTTGACGGAAAGATGCGCTATTTTAAGCCTATTAGAATAGAGTTATACAGTTTTTTAAAAGAATTAATTGAGCAATGGCACCCTGATCCCGGCCTTTATCTCTGCATGGAGCGAGAGGAGGTATGGGAACGATCACTGGGATGGTCGCCCCGGGGTCCACAGGGGCTTTCCTCGTATCTGGACGATAGGGTGCGGAAGGTTTTCAAGGATATCGGTTGATTTTATAGACATCTATGGTTAAGGTGGGGTGATCCTCAGGGACGTGATTCCCTGTAGAAATTCTCCATAGCGGAGGTAATGACAATGGCGATCAAAGAAAGAGTCCAAGAGGCGTTGAACAAAGTCAGGCCTTCTCTCCAAGCAGACGGCGGCGACGTCGAACTAGTGGATGTGGATGAAGAGGGCGGCTTGGTCAAAGTCAGGCTGCAGGGCGCTTGTGCCGGATGCCCCATGTCCCAGATGACACTCAAGAATGGGATCGAGAGGATACTCAAGCAGAACGTCCCGGAGGTTCAGAGAGTGGATGCGGTTTGATCCGTCTTAGGGCCCTGTGAAGCAGCAGGGCTTATTGCGGCATTCCTGTTCCCGCCCGTCTGTGGCGCGGGCGGACATTTCGGTCAAAGGAGGAGATTTCAGGTATGGAGATCAAGAAGATCGGCGTGGTCGGAGCCGGTACCATGGGAAACGGAATAGCTCAAGTCGCGGCCCAGACGGGATGCGAGGTGGTGCTGAGAGATATCAAGGACGAGTTCGTGGAAAGGGGCATGAAGAATATAGAGAAGTTCCTTTCCAAGAGCGTGGAGAAGGGCAAGCTGGAGGCCTCAGAGCGGGACGCCATCCTCGGCCGTATTAAGGGTACCACGGACTTGGGGGACTTCAAGGACGTGGACTTTGTCGTGGAAGCGGTCATTGAGGATCTGGAACTCAAAAAGGGAGTCTTTAAGGAGCTGGATGAAATATGCAAACCTGAGGTAATATTGGCCTCCAATACATCTTCCATGTCTCTTACCGAGATCGCTTCTGCTACAAACAGGCCGGACAGGGTATGTGGGATGCATTTTTTTAATCCTGTTCCCTTGATGAGACTGGTGGAGATCATACGAGGATTCTCCACCAGCGACCAGACCGTTGCCGCCACTACAGACCTGGCCGGAAAGATGGGAAAAGTCACTGTGGAGGTGAAGAAGGACAGCCCTGGTTTCATAGTGAACAGGATTATGATCCCTCATATGATAGAGGCCATCAAGATAGTAGAGGAGGGGATCGCCTCCATCGAGGACGTGGACACTGCGGTCAAGAACGGCCTTAACTACCCCATGGGTCCGTTTGAACTCATGGATCTGACCGGGATAGACATCGCCTATTTTGTAAACGAATACTTTTACAAGGAGCTCAACAAGGAGTCCAAGTGGGTGTCCCCGAACCTGCTAAAGACCATGATACGGGCGGGCAGGCTGGGCCGTAAGACCGGTGCGGGCTGGTACGACTACAGCGGCAAATAAGCCTGGAAGCCAGAGGCCCACAGATTTGGAAAAGCGCAGAAAGGCAGCCCGGAACCATCCCGGGCTGCCTTTCTCAATTAAGAGTCCAGAGCACTCCCCCTCGAGGCCCCGCCCGAGGAGGGAGTACGGGTTACTTATTCTTATGGCGCATCTTCTTCTTGAGCTTCCGGTACTTGTGTTTTCGAATCTTTTTTCGCCTCTTCTTTACTACACTACCCATTCGGCTCGGTCCTCCCAAAGAGATTAGGCGGTAGACTTACCCCGGGGAGGGGTGTGCTGTCAAGGTCTATTTGCAAAAAAACCCCTGATTCGGCTGAATAAAAACATCTCTACATTAGTTTACATAATATATATTATCAGACGTTATGCACTGTCCCGTTTCTTTTGCTCCTTCATGCGGTAGAGCGCACGGTCAGCCTCGTCCACCATTTCGTTGGCGCTCATATCCCCCTCGAATCGGCTGATGCCGAAACTCGCCCCGAGGCCGCCGTGCGCCTCCAGCCCCTTGCGGATCCGCTCGACAATCTCCCTGGCCACTTCAATGCCTGCATCTATGAGGATAACCGCGAATTCATCGCCGCCGTACCGGTAACCGGAGTCTACACCCTCCCTGATACTGCTCTGGATTATGCGGCCGACAGTCCTCAAGGCGGCATCCCCGGCCAAGTGGCCGCAGGCGTCATTAAAGGCCTTGAAGTCGTCGAGGTCGATCAGCACAACCGCAAGATCCTGCTTCTGTCTTCTGGATCTCAAGACTTCCTTGCGCAGCTTGAGGAAGAACTGCCTGTGATTGTAAAGGCCGGTCAGGGAGTCAGTGACTGAGAGGCGGCTCAGCTCTTCCTTCAGGGAGCGTTCATTGATGATGCGCCGGACCTTGGCCTCCAGCTCCTCTATATCAAAAGGCTTTTTGATAAAGTCGCTGGCCCCGGCATTGATCACATCCACATAGCGGTACCCCTCGGCATAGCCGGTCATGGATATAATGCTCAGCTCGGGATGGCGCTCTCTAGCCTCTTTTATAAGCTCAAGTCCGTCCATTCCAGGCATTTTCATGTCTGTAAGCATAAATGAGAAGTCCGACCGGTTCAGGAGATCCAGGGCCTCAAAACCACTGGAAGCGGACTCCACGGAAAAGCCCAGGGCGGATACCAAACGCACCAGGGTGTCCCGCACCAAGGCGTTGTCATCCACCACCAGCATGACTTCCTGGGTGTAATCCGGGTGTCCTCTTTCTCCAGTCATTTCAACCCTCCGAGCCCTGCACGCAAGGCTCAGACACGATCTTGCCGGCATCTGCATACAAGGAGTGCGCCTTGGCCTCCCTGACTACCACCCGTACCACACGGCCGACGAGGTCCCCGGGACCGGGAAAGTTTACCACATAGTTTGTAGGGGTTCGCCCGGACAGATCTCCTCCCTTCTTACTTCGCCCTTCCACTAATACCTCGGTCTCGGAGCCCACCAAGGCCTGGTTTTTTTTCATGGTGATGCTGTTCTGGAGGGCTTGGAGCTCGGAGAGCCGCCGCCATTTCTCTTCCTCCGGGACCTTTTCTTTCATTGCCGCAGCCGCGGTTCCTTTTCTATCCGAGTACTTGAAAGAATAGAGGTTGTCAAACTGAACCTCTTCTATGAGATCCAGGGTGTCCAGGAAATCCTCGTGGGTCTCTCCAGGGAAGCCCACCATCACGTCGCTTGTTATTGCTATCCCGGGGCGAGCCTCCCTGAGTGCAGCCACGAGTTGCATATAATGCGTCCTGGTATAACGTCTGTTCATCAGGCGGAGCATCCTGTCGGAACCCGCCTGAAACGGCAGGTGGATGTGGGGGCAGAGGACTTCGAGCTCCCTGAAACATTCGATCAGCCCTGTGGTAAGATCCTTTG
>JBKHIW010000186.1:0-4740 GCA_046538465.1 Desulfobacteraceae bacterium
CGAGATAGTGATCGTTAAAGGCATTATTTTGCTCCGGGTCTAGGACCTCCAGGAGGGCCGCTGAGGGGTCTCCTCGGAAGTCCGTGCTCATCTTGTCCACTTCGTCGAGACAGAAGACCGGATTATTTGACCTGGCCCTCTTCAAGTACTGGATGATCTTGCCCGGGAGGGCCCCAATGTATGTGCGACGGTGTCCTCGTATTTCAGCCTCGTCCCTAACCCCTCCCAGGGAGAGCCGGACAAAGTTTCGGCCGGTGGCCCGCGCCACTGACTTGGCCAGGGATGTCTTGCCTACACCCGGCGGTCCCACCAGGCAGAGTATGGGGCCCTTGATCTTCTTGGTAAGGGTCTTTACCGCCAAGTACTCCAGGATACGCTCTTTCGGCTTCTTTAGCCCGTAGTGATCCTCCTCCAGTATGGCCTCCGCCGCCTCGATATCGTTCTTGTCTTTTGTCTTCTCGTACCAAGGAAGCGCCAGTATCCAATCTATATAGTTGCGGACCACCGTGGCCTCGGCGGACATGGGAGACATCATCTTGAGCTTCTTGAACTCCTGCCATACCCGAGAATGCGCCTCCTTAGGCAGCCGCTTCTTCTTTATGCGCTTTTCCAGATCGTCCAGCTCGGCCTTGAAGTCGTCCTTGGTTCCCATCTCCTTCTGGATCGCGCGCATCTGCTCGTTCAGGTAATAGTCTTTCTGGGTCTTTTCCATCTGCTTTTTGACCCGGCTTTTCAGGCGCTTCTCCAGGGAGATGATGTTTATCTCATAACGGATCATCTCGAAGAGTTTTTCCAGACGCTGGTTCACATCAACCAGCTCAAGCAGATTCTGCTTGTCCGCCACCTTGACGGTAAGATGCGCGGCAATGGTGTCTGCCAGCCTGGAGGGATCCTCTATCCCGGCCACCGTGCTCACATGGTCCTTGCTGATCTTCTCGTTGAGCTTGGCATACTCCTCGAAACTGTCCACCACAGTGCGCATCAGGGCCTTGGTCTCGTTGGTCGCCTTGGCGCCTTGCTCGAGGCGCTCCACCTCCACCATGAAGAAGTCCTCATTCCCCACAAACTTCTCCACTTGGGCCCGTTCCTTGCCTTCAATCAGGGCCTTCACGGTGCCGTCGGGCAGGCGAAGGAGTTGTAGTACGGCCCCCAGTGTGCCGAAGCGATAGATATCCTTCTCGGCCGGGTTGTCCACCTTGGCGTCCTTCTGAGCGGAGAGAAAGATCTCCTTCTCCCGGCTCATGGCATACTCCAAGGCCTTGATGGACTTCTCCCGCCCAACAAAGAGCGGCACTACCATATTAGGGAACACCACCACGTCTCTCAACGGGAGCATGGGGTATTGCGGCTTGTTTTCTTTCAAGAAATCCAAGGTATTCTTCTTCTTTGATAGATTGAACATGTCCTCACTAACACTTTCCTATCAGGCATAGCCCGCCTGGTTTTCGTAAATCAGCAGGGGTGACTCGCCCCTCTGGATCACCTCCTCGTTTACCACGCACTCGCGCACACCAGAGGTGCTGGGGATGTCGTACATGATATCAAGCATTATTGACTCCAGTATGGCCCGGAGGCCGCGGGCGCCTGACTTGCGTTTTATGGCGTCGTTTGCCACAGCCAGGAGCGCGTCTTCAGTGAACTGGAGGTTCACGCCTTCCAACTCGAAAAGCTTCATATACTGCTTGACCAAGGCGTTCTTCGGCTCTGTCAGTATCCTGACCATTGCGTCCCTGCTGAGCTCATCCAGGGCTGCGATAATAGGAATCCGGCCCACAAATTCTGGGATCAAGCCGTATTTTATAAGATCCTCAGGTTGAACTTTAGCCCTGATTTGATTTATATCTTCGTTCTCTTTTTCTCTGATTTCCGCTTCAAAGCCCATTGTCTTGCTGCCCAAGCGGTTGCTGATAAGCTTTTCCAGGCCGTTAAAAGTCCCGCCGCAGATGAAAAGTATATTGCTGGTGTCAACCTTTACAAAGTCCTGCTGCGGGTGCTTGCGACCGCCCTTAGGCGGTACGCTGGCCATGGTTCCCTCGATTATCTTGAGCAGGGCCTGCTGTACACCCTCGCCCGAGACATCGCGGGTGATGGAGGGGCTGTCGGACTTGCGGGCTATCTTGTCGATCTCGTCTATATACACGATTCCCTTGCAGGCAGAATCCACATCGTAATCCGCCATCTGAACGAGATTGAGAATGATATTCTCCACATCCTCGCCTACGTAGCCCGCTTCTGTCAGGGTGGTCGCGTCCGCAATGGTAAAAGGCACTTGGAGAATACGCGCCAAGGTCTGGGCAAGAAGGGTCTTGCCCGACCCGGTAGGACCGATCAGGAGTATATTGCTCTTCTGGATCTCAACTCCGTTCATATCGGCCTTGGTGTTGATTCTCTTGTAGTGGTTGTGAACTGCGACAGAAAGGATCTTCTTAGCCTTATCCTGCTCTACTACATATTGATCAAGTAAATTCTTGATCTCATAAGGCTTAGGGAGCTTTCCTTTATTCTCAGTACTCGTCTCCTGCCCATATTCTTCGGCAATTATTTCATTGCAGAGTTGAATGCATTCATCGCAGATGTAGACCGAAGGGCCCGCGATGAGCTTCTTCACTTCATCCTGGCTCTTACCGCAGAATGAGCAGAGCAGATCGTCGCTGGAGTCGTTCTTCCTAGGCATAATGCTGGTCCCCTGTTATTTCTCCCCATGAGGGGTCATCTCCCGCTGGGTAATAACCTTGTCCACTATACCGTATTTTACCGCCTCCTCGGCATTCATGAAAAAGTCTCTCTCCGAGTCCTTCTCGATTTGCTCGAGAGGCTGTCCGGTATGCTTAGCCATAATCCGGTTGATAGTGTCACGGATCTTCAGGATCTCCCTGGCATGGATGTCTATGTCTGTAGCCTGCCCTTGAGCCCCTCCCAAGGGCTGGTGAATCATGACCCTGGCGTGAGGCAGGGTGTAACGCTTTCCATGGGTCCCGGAAGCCAAAAGCAAGGCCCCCATGCTCGAACACTGTCCCATGCATATGGTCGTTATCTCGGGCCTAATGTATTGCATGGTATCGTATATGGCCAGTCCGGCGGTCACCGACCCTCCGGGGGAATTGATGTAGAGGTTTATGTCCTTTTCCGGGTCTTCGGACTCCAGAAAAAGCATCTGAGCTATGATGGTATTTGCGATACTGTCGTGTACCTGCTCACCGATGAAGATAATCCGGTCCTTGAGCAGTCTGGAATATATGTCATAGGCCCGCTCGCCGCGGGTGGTCTGCTCCACTACAATAGGTATAAGCATGATCGTCTCTTTCTTTTCTCGCTCAATGATGCACCGCCTCAGGAGGCCTCTTCCGACTCCTGATCAACCGATTCCACCGCTTTAACTTTAGCATTGTCTACAAGGTAGTTCAAGGTCTTTTCCTCAAGGAGCCTGTCCTTCAAGCCGTCCATCATGTTATTCTCTTCGTAAAACTTCCTTAACACTGCGGCCTCCTGGCCCGTTCTAGCGCCAAGATCCAAGAAGGTGCGGGAGATATCCTCCTCGGTGACCCGGATGTCTTCACGGTTCGCGATCTGCGCCAAAACCAGCATCCGCTTCACGCGGTATTCCGCTGCCGGACGGAGTTCTTCTCTAAGCTTGCCCTCTTCCAGACCGGAGGCCTCCATTGAAACACCCTGTCCCTCAAGGTTCTGCCGAACCCTTTCCACGGCGCCGGAAAGCTCTTGTTCGACCAAGGACTCAGGAAGCTCAAACTCCACGGTCTCGGCTACCTTGTTTATCAAGCGGGTTTTGAGCTCTTGATCCACCCGCTGCTCTTCACGCCGGGTCAATCCGTGTCTAACCTCTTCCCGTAGATCCTCAACGCTATCCATGCCGCTTCCCAGACTCCGAGCAAAATCGTCATCCAGGGGAGGCAGCTTCATGGACTTGATGTCTTCGATCTTCACCTGGAAATCCACGTGCTTGCCCGCCAGCTTGGGATTGCGGTAATCATCTTCAAAGTCCAAGGATATAGAGGTCTCCTCTCCCTTTTTGAGGCCGACCAGGCGCTTTTCAAACTCCGGATGGAACTCACCTGCCCCCACCCTGACCACATGATCCTCAGCGCTCAGGCCTTCAATTGGCTCCCCGTCCTCCAGCCCCTGGTATCTAATTACCACGTAGTCCTCTTCCTGTACTCCGCGGTCCTCTTCGACCGAGACGAGCTCTCCCCGCGAGCGCCTGATCTGCTCTATTTGTGCCTCCACGTCTTCATCAGTGACCTTGGGGGCCTCTTTTTGTACCTCCAGGCCCAGATAATCGTTCAGCTCAAAGCTGGGGCGCACTTCCATGACCGCAGAGTAGCGAAAACTTTCCCCTCTCTTGGCCGGCTCGTTTTCGATCACCGGCATATCCAGCGGAAAGGTCTGAGCCTCCTCCAGCGCCTTGGGCAAGGTCTCGTTCACCAAATCCCTGGTTACATCGCTCAGGACTTCCTTGCTGAAGCGTCCCTCCAATATGCCCAGGGGTACCTTGCCGGGGCGGAAGCCGGGTATACTCACCTTTTTCCCCAGCTCCCTGAATGCCTCATTGATCCTCCGGTCCACCTCGCCTGCCTCTACTTCCACATTTATCTTCTTCTTCGCCTGGCTGAGATCTTCTATGCTGGTCTTCATCCTCTCTACCATTCCTTTGCTTCTGTTGTTCCGCGCCCCGACCGCTCCACCCTGCTGAATCTCACCGACTGTTTTCCTAGTGTGATAATC
>JBKHIW010000187.1:0-4711 GCA_046538465.1 Desulfobacteraceae bacterium
GTGACGTCACTATAGCCCGCCACCACCTTTGGACGCCCAGCGGCCAGGACGAAATCAAGGGCAGGAAGCAGCCGCATGCTCCCGTATCCCCCCCTGGCGCAAAAAACCGCTCTTATATCCTCTCTGGCCAGCATGTGGTGAAGGTCTTCCAGCCTGGCCCGATCACTGCCGGCAGTATAGCCCCTCTTATCATAGACGTGCCGGCCGGTCACCACCTCCAGGCCCAGGGAATGAAGTAGGTCCAGTCCCGGACCCAGCTCATCCTCCTTGACCGGGCCCGCAGGGGCGGCCACGCCGACCAGGTCCCCCGGCCTCAAAGCAGGAGGCTTGATCAAAGCCTTATGGAGATCAAGAGGGCCTGAAAGCAAATCAATCCGCCTCGGTGGCTTTCACAGTCTGCAGGCATGCCGGCGGCGGTAGAGTAGGTCTCGAGCAGGCCTTTCAACACCTGTTTCTTTTGAAGATTATCATCAGGCCTTCAAGGGTCAGAAACTCCTCCACCCTGTCCACCGTGGACGTCTCACTCGCTATCAATGGAGCGAGCCCGCCCGTGGCCACCACGGCCAAATCTTCGCCGCTCTCCCGCTTCATGCGGCTGACGATCCCGTCCACCAGCCCGGCGTATCCATAGACAATGCCTGCGTTCATGGCGCTTATGGTGTCTTTTGCAATGACCTGCCTGGGCGGCGCGAACAGCTCCACCCTGGGGAGCTTGGAGGCCTTTTGAAACAGGGCCTCGCAGGATATGGTGATTCCCGGGGCGATCGCCCCCCCTGCATAGGCCCCCTCGCCGGTGACATAATCAAAGGTGGTTGCGGTCCCGAAGTCCACTATTATGAGCCCCTTGTGGTACCGCTCGAAAGCGGCTACCGCATTGACTATCCGATCCGCACCGACCTCCCTCGGGTTGTCGTAATGGATCGGCATGCCGGTCTTGATTCCCGGGCCCACGATCATCGGCCTCACATCAAAGTACCGCCTGGAGAATTCCTCGATGGTGGACAAAAGCGGAGGCACCACGCAGGAGATTATTATGTCCTTGATATCCCCGGCCTTGATCCCGGCATGGCTGAATAGATTGGCGATGAGGATCCCCAGCTCATCGTCTGTTATATCCTTCTCGGTCCTCAGCCTCCAGTACTTGATGATTTTCCCTCTGTCGGTCACCCCGAGGACTATGTTGGTGTTGCCTATGTCTATGCAGAGGAGCACGGCATTCTCCCCTGCCTGATCGCATCAACCACCCTCACTGCGTCCAGCGCCATCTCCACGTTGTGCACCCTTACCACTTGGGCGCCGTTAATCACCCCGACCGAGACGGCCCCCATGGTTCCGACATCCCTGAAGTCGGGGTCCTTTCCCAGGATACGCCCTATAAAAGACTTCCGGCTGCAGCCCAGCACCACCGGGTGTCCGAGCTCATGGAGCTCCCCGAGGTCCCTTATTATCCGCAGATTGTGCTCCACGGTCTTTCCGAATCCTATACCGGGGTCCACCAGGATCATGTCTTTGGAAACCCCGGACGAGACAGCCCGCTCCACCGCCCCCTGCAGGAAGGCCTTGATCTCCCCCATCAGGTCTTGGTACGTCGGGTTGTCCTGCATATCCCCCGGGGTCCCTTTCATATGCATCAATATCAGCGGGACTCCGGCTTGAGCAGCAGTCCGGCCGAGATCAGGATCGAATCTCAGGCCGCTCACATCATTTATCATGGAGGCGCCCGCCTCGAGCGCGGCCCGGGCCACGCCGGCCTTGTATGTATCGATGCTTACCGGCACATCCACACGTCCAGCCACCGCCTCAATAACCGGGATCACTCGCTCCAGCTCCTCGTCCTCCGGGAGTCCCCCTGAGTAGGGCCTTGTCGACTCGCCGCCCACGTCGATGATATCCGCCCCTTGAGAGGCCATCTCAAGCGCCCGATCTATGGCCCGGTCTTTTTCAAAAAATCGGCCACCGTCGGCAAAGGAATCAGGGGTGACATTCAGAACGCCCATCACCAGGGTCCTAGGGCCCAAGACCAAACGCCGCTGCCCCCATTCCAGGCAATACTCCGGGCTCATGCCTCCTTTTCCTCCTGATCTTTCTCCTCGGTCTCTTCGGCGGAGCGGCCTCTTATAATCTCATTCAGTACCTTGCTGTCCAGGGTCTCCTTTTCGAGAAGGGTCTCGGCCAGCCGGTGCAAGGTATCAATGTTCTCCCTAATAAGGGCCGAGGTCCTCTCATACGAGCCGGTCACTATCGCCCTGACCTCGGCGTCGATCTTCTGAGCGGTCTCTTCGCTGTAGTCCCTGTGCTGAGCTATCTCCCGTCCAAGGAATATCTGCTCGTCCTTCTTTCCAAAGGTCAAGGGGCCGAGGGCGTCGCTCATGCCGTACTCGCAGACCATCTTGCGGGCCATTTCGGACGCCTTTTCGATATCGTTTCCAGCCCCTGTGGTTTGTATGCCAAGGACGATCATCTCGGCGGCCCTTCCTCCCATGAGGATACAGATATTGTTCAGCAAATAGTCCTTGGAGTAGGTATGCTTCTCGTCCATGGGGAGCTGCTGGGTCAGCCCCAAGGCCCTTCCCCTGGGGATGATGGTCACCTTGTGTATGGGGTCTGCGCCGGGAATAAGCCTGGCCACCAACGCGTGGCCGCTCTCGTGATATGCGGTGATCCGCTTTTCCTCGTCGCTTATGATCATGGTCTTTCGTTCAGTGCCCATCATGACCTTGTCCTTGGCGTCTTCAAAGTCGATCATCTCCACATACTCTTTGTTGCGCCGCGCCGCCATCAGGGCCGCCTCGTTGACCATGTTCTCCAGGTCCGCACCGGAAAATCCGGGTGTTCCCCTGGCCAGGGTGGTCAGATCCACGTTCTCCGCAAGGACTGTCCTCCGGGAGTGGACCCTCAGTATCCCCTCCCTGCCCTTGATGTCCGGGACCGGGACCACCACCTGACGGTCGAATCTGCCCGGCCGCATCAAGGCCGGATCGAGCACATCCGGGCGGTTGGTCGCCGATATCAGGATCACGCCCTCATTGGACTCGAAGCCGTCCATCTCCACCAACAGCTGATTCAGGGTCTGCTCCCGCTCGTCGTGTCCACCTCCCAGGCCCGCGCCCCGGTGCCTGCCCACCGCGTCTATCTCGTCAATGAATATTATACAGGGAGCGTTCTTCTTGCCTTGCACAAACAAGTCCCTGACCCTGGAGGCGCCGACTCCCACGAACATCTCCACGAAGTCCGACCCGCTTATGCTGAAGAAGGGCACCCCTGCCTCACCTGCGATGGCCCGAGCGAGCAGCGTCTTCCCTGTCCCGGGCGCACCCACAAGCAGGACACCTTTGGGTATTCTTCCACCCAGCCTGGTAAACTTCTTGGGGTCCTTCAAAAACTCTATAATCTCCTGGAGCTCGTCCTTGGCCTCGTCGATCCCGGCGACATCTTCAAAGGTCACCTTTTCGTGGGTCTCTGACATCAGCCTGGCGCGGCTCTTGCCGAAAGAAAGGGCCTTGCCACCGCCCACCTGCATCTGCCGCATAAAGAATATCCATACGCCGATCAAAAGGAGCATGGGTACCCACGAGAGGAACACCTGGAACCAGGAGCTGTCCTCGGCAGGCTTCGCAACTATCTTGACGTCTCTGTCCCGGAGAAGCTTTATCAGCTCAGGATCTTCTGGGGCGTATGTCTTAAAGGGTCCTTGAGCGGATTGTCCGGTGATGTTGTCACCTTGGATGGTCACCTGCACAACGCTGTCGTTTTCCACCATCCCCAGGAATTCGCTGTAGCTTATGCTCTGAAGGCCCCTCTCCGGCTGGTTGAATATCTGAAAGAGCATGACCATCATCAAACTGATGACCAGCCAAAGGGCGAGGTTCTTATAAAAAGGGTTCAAGGAAAAAATCCTCCTCATGCTGAATTTGGCCTAAACTATTATTATAACAACCCGCTCCCGGATTTCCATCTCTTTTTCCCCTCGAACCCCTGATTCTCACCACAGGCGATCGGCATAAATCCCGGGGATCCCCACGGCCTTGATGGCCCGGGCGGTCTTTCCTATGTCATATTCTATAAACCTGGCCTCCAGCGTCCATTCATCCGAGTCCCAGATCACGTACTTGGCCCTATTGTCCTTGTCCCTGGGCTGGCCTACGCTGCCCGCATTCACCAGCCACGCGCCCTCCCCCTTTATCCCGCAGACACCGGGCCCGAGCCTCTTGGCGGAAAGTGCGCCCCCCTCCATTGTAACCAAGAGGAGCTCATGGGTATGACCTACAAAACAGACCCTTTCTTTCAATCCGGAAAGTACCGCCCTCAGTTCCGCCTCAGAGAGTTGAAACAGGTAGGTCAGGACATCTTCCGGGGGACACCCGTGCACAAAGCGGCATTCCTCCTCCACCATGAAGACAGGCAGAGACCGGCAGTAGGTCAGGGACTCTTCGGAAAGCAGCTCCTCGGTACGCCTGAGTGCGGCCCTTGCCGTCGGGTTAAACCATCTCAGATTTGCCCGATCCATCAGCCCCCATTCATGGTTCCCCATCACCGAAGGTATACCCCGCCTCCTCAGCACCCGGACCACTCCCTCAGACTCAGGGCCGTATCCCACATTATCCCCCAGAGAGACCGTATGCTCCACGCCCTGCCGATCCAGATCGGCCAGCACCTCGGTTAATGCCTCCAGATTGCCGTGTATGTCGGAGAGAACCGCGATACGCATGGA
>JBKHIW010000188.1:0-4654 GCA_046538465.1 Desulfobacteraceae bacterium
GGCCGAAAGGGAATACGACCTGCTTATGTCCTCCTCATACTGGTCGTGGCTATTGCCGGGACTGCGGGCATCACCTACTGGCTGCTTGCCAACTACCTGTTTCCGAGGGAGTTCGAGCCCGTCCAGTTGAAGGCCCAGGAGGAGCGGGTGCTGAAGAATAAGCTCAGGGTCATAGGCATAGACAACCTGGAGCCCGGCACCGCCGGAGTGGTTCCGCTGGAGCCTGAACCCTACAGCGAGGTCGGTGCAAGACGCGAGATCGCGTTTACTGACCGGGGATTCTGGAGAAGCTTTTCCGAGGGCATGGAATACCTTCGTGTCGAAGACGGCCGAATGATTGTAAAGCTGAAGGAATGACAGGCGTAGGGAGTTAGGGGGGAATCTTTGGCTTCTCTTCTGCCTTACCTGCTGCTGGGGCTGGGCTTTGTGCTGCTTGTCAAGGGAGCGGACTTCCTGGTGGAAGGAGCCGCTTCTCTTGGGCGGCGCATGGGGGTCTCGGATTTGGTGATCGGGCTTACAGTGGTTGCCTTTGGGACGTCAAGCCCTGAGCTCTTTGTCAATCTCACTGCCAGCGCAAGGGGCAATACCGGGATTGCCATCGGGAACATCCTGGGGAGCAACATCGCCAACATCTTTTTGATCCTGGGAGTCTCTTCCATCATCTATCCGCTGGGAGTGGGAAAAGGCACGGTGTGGAAAGAGATACCGCTGAGCCTTTTAGCGGCCTGTCTCTTGGGCGTCTTGGCCAATGATCAATTTCTTGATAATGCCGAGGCGTCTTTGTTGACCCGGATTGACGGTATCGTATTGTTTTCCTTCTTTATAGTATTTCTCTATTACTCTTTTTCGATTGCAGGAAGGATCACCGGCATGGAAGCCTATGTCCCATCCCGAGTCATGCGGACCGGCAAGTCGGTCCTGTTTATACTTCTGGGACTGGCGGGGCTGGCCTTGGGAGGGGATTTGATCGTGCGGGGAGCCGTGCATGCGGCCGCTGCCCTGGGAATGAGCGAGTCTGTGGTGGGCCTCACCATAGTTGCAGTGGGTACTTCCCTGCCGGAGCTTGCCACCTCGGCCGTGGCCGCCGCTAAAAAGAACGTGGAGATCGCCGTGGGAAACGTGGTGGGCTCAAATATATTCAACATCTTTTTTGTATTGGCGATAAGTGCATCTATCAGGCCTCTTCCTTTCGAGCCCACGAATAACGTGGACGTGGGCATGGTGGTTGTAGGGAGCGTATTCCTTTTTTCGGCAATGTTTACAGGCCGAAAGCGCACCCTGGACCGATGGGAAGGAGTTGTCCTGATAGCGGCCTATGTGGTTTATCTTGTCTACTTGATTTCCCACGGATAGTCCGGTTCAAGAACCTTGATGTGTACAGACGAAACTTACCTAAAGCTGAAACCATGTTGTGCCGAAGGATATAATAACCTATGATATCACCTGATTGAAGTCCGTTGTGAGATGAAAAATCAAACGAGAATACTATGAGATGTACGGGGGCCGCCATGAATCCTGAAGGCCGCTCGGATCGGTCTGCAAACAGCAATGATTTTTGTCCTGTTACCGGACTCTCCGTTTTCCAGAAAGAGGGCTGGGTTGATGTGGGGTTTGGGAAGAATTTCCGGGTTACACTCCGTGTCATGGGGGGACGCATACTTCACAGCCGACCATCGGGGGAGGTCGATCTTGAAAGCCTCGAACAAGTTCTTGAGTTTACTCAGGAAGTTTCCAGGGAGGTCTTCGGAGAGGATCAGGGTTATGTCCAGATCGAGGACTACGAGGGGCTCAGATGGGCCTCCTTGGAGGCCCGCAATGCATTCATCAAGGGCATGAAGGACAGGCCTCGTCTTGCCGGAATTGTATTTTGCAACGTCTCACCGCTTTTCAAGATGAGCATAAAACTGGCCAGGCTGCTCACTGAGATGCGACTCGAGGTGCATATTGAGGAAGACCTGTCTAATGCAGCAAAAAGAGCTCTGACAATTCTTTCCGACTGGCGAGATGTCTCGTCTATTTATTCAAGCGGATTATTAGCGTTAGACAGGGAAGAGGGAGGGCATCCTGAGTGGACCCTTGATCTGGGTGAATTTAAGGTTCGCTATGAGCTGATCGAAGATGATGTGGTTCACACGATTTCAGAGGGATTGCTGAAGGAGGACCATATCCCGGTGCTTTTTGAGCACATGGAATCGGTTCTGGCCTCCATGAATCTTCGAAACAAGCCCTATTTCGGCGTCAATCGAGTAAAAGAAGTGAGAGTGGCAAACCGCCGTACCAGAAGGCTCTTCATGGAGAAGAGCGCAGCTATGCAAGGCGTTTTCCCCGCGCGCATGGGGATATTTTACGGTGGCGGACTAGCACTCCGCGCGGCCATTAGGTTGGCGCGCCCTTTTCTGCCCTATAAGGCCGCCCTGGCAGAGGACCTCCCAGAGGCGCTTGATTTGATCGCCGAAGCCAAAAAAGAGGACGAGAACGCTGATTCCGGCAAGGCCCTGGACTCTTATCCGGCCGACCTTGCCGGCGCCGATGATACCCTGGTATCAGTCGAGGAGGTCCTTCGTTTCCTGGGGGCTGTAGATTGGGAAAGCAATGGTTTGGCCTTGACCTCCGATGAGGAGATCAAAGATCCCTCCCATCCGCTGAATCCCCTTTTTGAGTCGATATCTCTTTTAAAGGGCGATTTGGACCAGGTGGTCAAGGCAAAAGAGGCCGCACTCCGGGCCCTGGAGATAGAACGGGCCTATCTCAGTCAGCTGTTTGAAAATTCACAGCTGGCTATAGTGAGGGGGTTCAGCGGAGGGGTGGTTCGAAGGATCAATCGTCAATTCACCTCTATCTTCGGCTACACGCCTGAGGAGGCTCTGGGACGGAAGGTCGACGATCTCATAGTACCCGAGGGCAGGGAGGAAGAGGCTGGATTTTGCACACAAAAGGTGGAGCAGGGGGATCGGGTCGCCATGGAGACCTTGCGCCGTCATAAGGACGGCAAATTGATCCCGGTGGAAGTGCTGGCGTTTCCAATCATTATAGATGGTCAGCCGATGGGCGCCTATTCCATGTACCTGGATATCCGGGAGCGGGTACGCGCGGAGACTGAGCTCCGCGACAGTGAGGAGCGGCATCGAAGCATCCTGGAAAACATGAACGAGGGATATTATGAGGCTGACCTAGCCGGGAATTTGACCTTTGTAAACCCGGCAATGACAGAGCTTTTGGGGTATTCCAAAAGAGAGCTTATCGGGCTGAATTACCGCTCCTTCACTCCCGAGGAGAACAAGAAGAAAGTCTATTCGGCGTTCAATCGGGTATACAGGACAGGCAGGCCGGACAAGGGGTTTGAGTGGGAGACCATTCGGAAGGACGCCTCCAGGATTGTTGTGGATACTTCCATTTCTCTCATCCGGGGGCCGGGAGGCGACCCCGTCGGCTTCAGGGGGTTGATCCGCGATGTGAGCGAAAGGAAGCGCGCACGAGAGGAAAGAGAGGAGCTCAGGGCGCAGCTACAGCATAGCCAAAGGATGGAGGCCGTCGGCACATTGGCCGGGGGGATCGCCCATAACTTCAACAACCTCTTGATGGGTATACAGGGGAACGCCTCCCTGATAGGCATAGATCTTGACCCGGGGCATCCGCATTTCGCCAGAGTGAAGGCGATTGAGGGCCTGGTCAAGAGCGGATCGGATCTTACCAGGCAGCTGCTGGGATATGCCAGCGAGGGAAAGTATGAGGCCAACCCGACGGATCTCAATGTCTTGATCAGGGATTTGGCCGGCACCTTCGGCGCCACTCGAAAAGACATCCGGATCAATACTGATTTGAGCGAATCACTCTCCCCTGTGCTGGCGGACAAAGGGCAGGTCGGTCAGGCCTTGTTGAACCTTTTGGTCAACGCCGCTGACGCCATGCCCCAGGGCGGGGAGCTTTATGTGGGCACCCGAAACGTCTCCGGGCGGGATATGAAAGGCAGGCCTCATGATGGGGTGTCAGGAGATTATGTCCTTTTGGTTGTCCGGGACACAGGGGTGGGTATGGATGATGAGACCCGGGCGAAGATATTCGAGCCGTTTTTTACCACCAAGGGGCTGAGCAAGGGCACCGGGCTGGGGCTTTCCTCTGTCTATGGGATAGTCAAGGCGCATGGAGGGCATATCAACGTGAAGTCCAAGCCCGGCTGCGGGGCCACTTTCGAGGTCTATTTTCCGGCTGCCGAGACGGCTGTCGGGGAGGTCCTGGATCAAGCCCCCACGATCGAGGCCGGCACAGGTAACGTCCTCTTGGTTGATGACGAGGATATTATTCTTGATGTGGGGGCAGAGATGCTCTCCAGGTTGAGCTATGTGGTATGGAAGGCACGCGGGGGGGTGGAAGCTATTCGAATGTTCGAGGAAAACCATGGTAACATAGACCTGGTCGTCCTTGACATGATTATGCCTGATATGGGAGGGGGCGATGTCTATGACCGTTTGAAAAGCATCGACCCAAAGGTGAAGGTCCTTCTCTCAAGCGGCTACAGCATCGACGGGAAGGCCGCGGAGATATTGAGACGGGGATGTGACGACTTCATACAAAAGCCCTTTGATATGAATGAGCTTTCCCGGAAGATCGCCGACCTCCTTGCCAGACCTTGATCCGGGGAAGGTGTTTTTGGATT
>JBKHIW010000189.1:0-4653 GCA_046538465.1 Desulfobacteraceae bacterium
CAAACCCTCAGTCCCTGTGCAGGAGTCCTCTCTCCTTGCCGTGCCCCTTGACGCATCCATGATGCTTTCAAGTGACTTAATTGAATCAGCAAATCGATAAAGATTGAATACTAACAATCCGATATCACATCTTTGAAACCTGCTGTTAAACAAAGCACAGTCTTCAGCAACACATTGCTGTTGAAGAAATGGACATATTTTTTGGTTGGTTCCATTATTTGCCATCTTAGTTTTCCTCCTTTTTGTTTATAATCTCTTCGCCAGCCTTCTTTGAGGCAGGGGCAAGAATGCACCCCTTTTCCAGATAATGATTGATTCTGTCGATTATAGTAAAATCTGCGTTTGAGAATTGACGATAGGTTCTCTTGCCATAGATAACTCGGTCCAGCTCTGGAAAGTGCTGTTTGTCCTCCCAGCGACTAATTTGTTTTTCTGATACAACGCGTATTTTTGCGGTTTTTCCAATGCTGTAAATCTGTTTTTGATTTTTCATGATTTAGTACCTCCCTATCAGTATTTTATCAGCCTTGTCACCGTAAAAAGATCGGTGTGACAATGCTTATGTTATGTTACGACAAATATTATAATAACATTTATATCAATGCTATCTCATTATGTATTATAACATGCAAAATCAATTTTGATAGACACAAAATGCGATTAGGTGATTATTTAATTGATTTATGATACCAAATTGGATTTTAGCTCATTTTTGTATAGGAAAGATATTTTGGGAGCGACACAAAATTACAGCCAAGAAGGAGAATGGCATTTATGGCGGAAAAAGCAGAGCACAGGGCAAAGGTATGGCGTTTAGGCGCGCCCAGGCGGTCCTAGGCACGTCATCACCAGCAGGCCCTTACACTTGCTATACTTTGAATCAGAACGCGCCAGATTCCCGATTTGAAGGGGGAGACACGGAAGACCTGGGGCGGAACCCACTGACATTTGACAACGTTGTCATAAGGTCTCAGGGGTATTTGCCTGCAGGTGTGGACGGCAGAGCATTAATGACCTCTTGGTCCAGAAACAAAATAGAATCGTTGGAAGCATGGCCGATGCGACTCACCTCTGGCTCAGTCCGCCCCATGTGGATCATCACCACCAGGCGGCCGCCACATCCACGAGGGTGCGGGATCTTCTTCAGGCCCTTACTCTCCCCCACATGTTTTCAGAGGTGATCCCTCAAAATTGGCGATCTGATAGGCATTGCCGGGGCGGTCATGAATTGGGGATTGAATAAACGGCTGCAATGCTTTAGTTCATAATGTTCGGCTTGATACCCGGGTCGCCATAGATCCTGCCTTTTTCCTTCTGATGTGAAGGCGCGTATAGCTTATCGAAAACTGGAAATCACAGATGGGCAATCCTTTCAGGCATTCCGGAGCAATCATTGTGCATGCGTGCCCCTTTCATTCCCTGGGAAGACGACCTCAACCAGGACCCGGGGTTGCCCATCGATTGGTCTGCATAGCACGGGAGGAGCCTCTCTTCCCGGCAGTGGGTTCGTGCGTCCCAAAAGGCCTCCCGATGCCCTCCATCTCACCTGCAAACGGATAGCCGGCATTCCTTCTTGGCCTTCCGGCCACACTTTTGTTATATGGCGTTTTCCTAGCCACAATATGTTGTTTTCATTTTCTTATTGATACACAATCATGTTTTCGGCTACTATGCTCCTCAAAAAGCAACTTCCTATCACGTCTCGCTGTGGCATGATGAAAAATGCATGAGCAACGCCTGTTTAAGCCGGTGGGACCCCTTGTTTCCGGCTCCTCCCGGCCTTGCGCCCGAAGGGGATGCCCAGCTTTCGCATCTTCTTTCGAAGGGTCGAAGGGTTGACCTCGAGGAGCTCTGCTGCACCCTTCTTGCCGCCCACCTTTCCGCCTGTCAGCTCCAGGACCCGTTGAATGTGGCGTGAAAGGAAGGCGTCCAGGGCAAGCGATTCCCCCGGCCGCGCACCATTGGATATCCTGGTGCTTTCGACCGTGTGCGCGGTCTTCCCCGAGGCGGCGGGGCCATCCAGCTCGTGAAAGCTCAGGGGATGCCCCTTGCTCAGGATGAGGGCCCTTTCCACGGCGTTCTCAATTTCCCGCACATTGCCGGGCCACGGGGACGCGAGCAGGCGGTCCAGGGCGCCGGGGCCCAGCACGGGGGTTCGCCGAAGCCCCATTTCCCGGGATTTCTTGAGCAGGAAGTGCTGAACCAGCAAGGGGATGTCCTCCTTTCGCTCCCTCAGGGGAGGAAGGAGGATAGGGAAGACCTTGAGCCGGAAGTAGAGATCCTCTCGAAAGGACCCTTCACGCACCATTCCCTCCAGGTCCCGGTGGGTGGCGGCAAGGATGCGGATGTCCACCGGGATGGATTCGGTCCCCCCCACCCGTTCGATTTCCTTCTCCTGAAGGACCCGCAGGAGCCTCACCTGGACCTCCGGGTTGAGCTCTCCTACCTCGTCGAGAAAAATCGTCCCGTTCTGTGCCCGTTCAAAACGCCCCCGCTTTCGGGAAAGGGCCCCGGTAAAGGCCCCTTTTTCGTGCCCGAACAGCTCGCTGTCCATGAGGTTGCCCGGAATGGCGCCGCAGTTGACCTTGATCAGGGGCCCTCTCCTGCGCGAGGAGAGCGCGTGGATCGCGTTGGCCACCACCTCCTTGCCGGTGCCTGTCTCTCCCAACAGGAGGACCGGGCTCATGAGCGGGGCGACCTGGTGTACCATTTCCATGACCCTTTTGAGCCCGAAATCCGCACCGATGACCTCATCCCCGGCGACCTGCCGAAGCTCGCTGCTCAGGAAGCGGTTGTCTTCGGCCAGGAGCTCCTTGAGCTCGAGCAGCTCCTGGTATCGAAGGCTGTTGGAAAGGGCAATGGCAAAGGGCTCTCTCACCAGGGTCAGCAGATCCGCGTGCTCCTGAGTGAAGCCGCGGCCGGGCCGGTTCTCGAAGACCACGGCCCCAATGATCTCGTTTCCTGCGATCAGCCGAATCGCCAGCAGGGCCGCATCCGCCGGGATCAGTCCTCTGGCAGTCCAGGCGCGCGTGGGGGGGTGGTCCTCGGCCTTTTCAATAATCTGGACCTCTGAGCCGGGCCGTCCCAAGAGCCTGCCTGCCTCGGCCGGAACCGGGACGCTGACGTTTAGAAGCGAACCGCCCTCCTCGGAGGCCATGGCCAGGGCGAGCTGCTCCCCTTTTTCAGGATAAAAGTGAGTGAGGTAGACGCGTTCCGCAGGCACGTAGCCGCGAATGTAGAGGAAGCTTTTCCACAGAAAGGTCTCCACGTCCAGGCTGCTGCAGATTCGAAGTGTGGCCTCCCGAAAGAAGGTACCCGGGTCCACGTTCATATCTGTCCTCCCCTGAAACCCCTATGAGCCGATTGCGAAAAGGCCGAAATGGGAACGTTCCTCGTGTCCTGTGACGGAAAAGCCCCTCATGAGGAGCGAAAACTGTCCTATGGGGCACTATGGCCGAAACGTGTCCCCAGGTCCAGAAAAATAGTGTCCCATGGGATACATTATTTTAAGGATAGTTTATAACCATTTGATATTCCATTTTTTAGTGCTTTGGCACGATCCATGCCTTGTTTAAGGAGCAACCTTTGGAAAGGAGAGATTCGGGATGAAGGGATTGGAAGTGATTCGAGTACAGTCGTCGAGCAGTCTGGAGCGGGACCTGGAGAAACGGCTTTTCAACGTGCGCGAGGAGGTGCTGCAAGGCCCGACATGCGCAGGCCTGGTCGCGTTCATTCCTCTCCGGCAGGCTGACATGCCCGGATCGTTTGCCATCCACCTGCTGTGGGATTCGGAGGTCCCGGCTTCGCAGGGAAGTGCGCTGGGGTGGAACCTCATGGAGATTCTCAAGGAGTTCGGTCTCGTGAATCACTCGGTATGGTTGGCGGCTTCCCCGGAAGGCCTCTCCTCCTGGGATACGGGGACCGAAGATGGGTGAACCCCGGGATTTTAAAACAAAAGTATGCGAAAAGGAGAACGCAGTGTAAGGGAAGGGCGAAAGGGATTTTCTGGGGCGTGCTTGTGATCGCGAGCGTGGTGTTCCTCTTCAGCATGGTCCATGGACACAGTCGGGATATCCGGTTCGAACGTACCTCCTGCATTGGAAACGCGGATGCCTTTTCCGATGCATGGCTTACCCCCTGGTGTACGGGCGGGGGAGGGGTCCTGGAGGCGTTGGACCTGAACGAGGGACAGCGGGAGCGGGTCGAGGCCCTTTGGGGGAAAGCGGTGGACCGTAGCCTGCCCTTCAGGGAGAGACACAATGAGCTGAAAGAACGTCTGGTCGAGGGCCTGAAAGCAGAAGAGGTGAATCAGAGCGAGCTTTTCAGGATTCGAAGCGCATACCTCGAGCTCCTGGACCAGGCCTCCGGATCCATGCTGGAGGGCATGATCGAGCTGGCTGAGGTCCTCACCCCGGAGCAGCGTGTGGCGCTCATGGCTCGGGTAGGCGGACACAGCCACCGGCAGTAGGCGAGAACCCCCTTTGGAGGCGGACGGATGGATCATGCCCGAGACGCCGCCTCCATGGGGGGCTCAACGGAGGAAACCATGAAGCAAAGGATGCACGAAAATCGCCATCAGCCCTCACCGTGGGTCTTCAAGCTGTCGCACGCATGTATCGTTCTGATGCATGACAATCCCCTGCTCCCGCTCAT
>JBKHIW010000190.1:0-4626 GCA_046538465.1 Desulfobacteraceae bacterium
GCCCACGGTCTCCAGTGCTTCTTCAATACGCCGCTCCGCGGTCTTCTGGTCTATGCCGTTGAGGTCCGCCACATACCTAAGGCTCTCTTCCGCGGTGAGGTCTCCATAAAATCCCACGTTTTCAGGGAGATATCCCACCAGTGCCTTGACCTTCTTCGCCTCTTTGGTTGGGTCTAACCCGCACACACGGGCGTTCCCGCCGGAGGGGCGGCTCAGGCCGAGTAGCATTAGAAGCGTGGTTGTCTTTCCGGCGCCGTTCGGCCCTAAAAACCCGAAGATCTCTCCCTCGGAAATGCTCATGTCGAGGCCGTCTACGGCCTTAACGCTGTCATACTCTCTGGTCAGCCCGGTGGTCTCTATTACGGCGGAATCCGTCATCTTAACGCCTTCCCATCCTGATGAAGAGCACAACCAGTCCGGCGATCACCAAGAGGATGATCCCTATGCCCACCCAGCTCCAGGCTGTGGAAGCCTTCACGGCCACTCTCAGCTCCAGGGACTTGTCCACCCTTTGGCCGCGGGCGGAAAGATTGACCGAATAGTCACCGACCAGGGCGTCCGCCCTCGGCGTGATGGTCGCGTCGACCTGCTCAATGTCGCCGGGCTCCAGGGTGTCGATACGCTCGGGACTGAACTTCACATCCCAGCCCTCGGGCTGGAAGGAGAGGAATTTGATGTCCTGCTGAGTGGCCGAGCCCGAATTCTTCAAGTAGAAAGAGAGCTTAGCCTCCTCTCCCTGATAGGCGTTTAGCGAGAGCCGGCCGTCGGCCGTGCCCATATCCAGCTTATGGGTCCCGGTGAGATCCACGGTGAGTTCCGCCTCGGCCTCGGAGCCCTCGGCGCTTACTTGCACATCGATCGGGTACTCCCCGGGCTCGGCCTTGGCGTGGGGCTTTACCTCCACTGCCATGCTCTTGCTCGCCCCGGCCTTTATCCTTAGACTGGATATATACTTGTCTTCATATGCCGGCTTGAGATTGACATCCCAGTCCTTGGGGCCCCGGGCGGAGACATTGTAAATCATGTCCTTGTCCAGTTTGTTTTCCACATCCAGAGAGAACTCGAATGTGGCGTCGGTGGGCCCGCGAAGCACAGGATACGAGGTGGTTATGGTTACATCCTTGGTCTTTGTCACCTCTTCCTCGGCGCTTACCCTGACCTGGAGCGAGGTCGACGACCTCAAGCGGCCGTCAGGGGTCTTGGCGCTGATAAGGAATGTATACTCACCCTGCTCGAGATCCTCGTCCGGCTCGGCCACAAAGGTCAGCCTCTTGGTGTCGTCTTCAGGCACGTGCGCCCCTGTAACATCGAATTTATAGGACTTGAGCCGTGCATTCCATCCCTCCGGCACCTCGGACAAGGTGACCAGGACGGTCTCGGGCCTCTTGCCACGGTTGGTCACTACAAGATCCAGGCGCACCTCTTCTCCCTGAGCCACCACCACCCCCGGATACTCCGGGGAGACGTCTATGGCACGCTCCGGGCGGTTATTGTCCGATTCATCCCCGCCGGTGCGGGCCTCGGACGGCAAGGCGAACGCCGCCAAAATCAGGGTGACAAAACAGGCGGAAACCACACCGCGACGCAAAAAATTCATATGCCCATCCCTCCTTAGACTGGCTATTATTTCCCGGGTGCTTCCAGCATGATTAGGATAATGATAGAAGAGACTGTGTCAAGAGGCGATTAATAGGCGGGCCACAACTCCCTGCTCGGAGGCGGGGGTTCTTGCGGGCGTTGTTGCCCTGAAGCTCACAATCCGTGTATAATCCCGGACTTTCTCATGGGGAAAAGAGGTGTATCATGCGCCCTGCGTTTCATCCTAGACTGCTGCACGAGCCTTTTTCCGACCCCGGACTCATAGTGCCTTTTCACTATGAGCGGAGGTCCCTGCTATTCGACCTGGGCGACCTCTCCCCGCTTTCCCCTAGAGAGCTTCTTCAGGTCAGCCACGTGTTCGTCAGTCATACCCACGTGGATCATTTCATAGGCTTCGACCCCCTGCTCCGACTTTTCCTGGGAAGGGACAAGACTCTCCACTTCTTCGGGCCGCCGGAATTCCACCAAAGGGTGGAGGGAAAACTTTCAGGCTACACCTGGAATCTGGTGCACCGCTATGAAAACGACCTGGAGCTCGCAGTGAGCGAGGTCTCGGCTGAGCGTATCTCCACGGTCAGATACTCCTGCCGCGAGGGGTTCAGGCGGATGAAATCCGTTGAGAAGAGGCCCTTCGAGGGTGTCCTCCATGAAGAGCCCGGGTTCAAGGTGGAGGCCGCTTTTGTGGATCATCGGATACCGTGTCTGGCCTTTTCCCTGGTGGAGCGCTTCCATGTAAACATCGACAAGGTGGCCTTGGCCTCGTTGGGCCTGCCGGTGGGGCGTTGGATAGATCGATTCAAGGCGGCCCTTTATGAGGGACGGGACCCGGCCGAACCCTTTATCGTGACCTGGGACGAGGGGGGAGGGGTGACCCGGGAAAAGCGTTTCACCCTGGGCGGGCTGGCCGGAAAGGCGGCCATTATTACTCCGGGCAGCCGCATAACCTATGTGACCGATATGGCGGGGACCCCGGAGAATTTGGAAACCGCGGTCCGCTTGGCCCGCGGGTCGGATCATTTGTTCATAGAGGCGGCCTTCCTGGACCGGGATCGTGATCTGGCCGTAGACCGGGATCACCTTACAGCGGCCCAGGCAGGGGAGGTGGCGGGAAGGGCCGGTGTGGCCGCTTACACCTTGTTTCACTACTCCCCGAGATACAGGGGCTGCGAAGACGCGATCCCGGCCGAGGCTGAAGAAGCCTACGCTCAGGCCGTAACCGAAGGTCAGGCCTCGTCTTCACGCAAAGAAAGGACCTCCACCATTCGGGGATGAAGGGCGGGATTCGCCGCGCATATGGTCTTGTGATAAGGGGTGTACTCCCCGCCCTGGTAGGTGGTGGCCACGGCCCCGGCCTCTTCGGCGATCAGCACCCCTGCGGCGGTGTCCCAGGGCTTGAGGGATTGCTCCCAGAATCCGTCAAAGCGGCCTGCCGCCAAAAAGCAAAGATCCAGTGCGGCCGAACCCGCGCGCCGCACCCCCCTCGCCCTTACGATCATGCGTCTGAAAAGGGAGAGCACCTCGTCGGGCCGCTCACATATATCATAGGGGAAACCTGTGGCAAGTAGGGCGTCTCCGAGACCGGAGGTCGAGGAAACCCGTATGGGGTGGTTGTTCAGGAAGGCTCCCCCACCCCGGACCGCGGTGAACTCCTCCCCGCTTTCCGGGTTGAGCACCACTCCCACCACCGGCCGCCCCTCGGCTTCCAGGGCGATTGAAACCGCAAAGAAGGGGAAGCCGTGGGCGAAATTGGTTGTGCCGTCCAACGGATCCACCACCCAAGTCCTCCCTGAGTCCCCTTGTCGCTGTTTGTCCGATTCCTCGGCCAGAATCGAATCCCTGGGGAACTCGGTTGACAGGATCTTCAGGACGGCTTGTTGAGACTCCATATCCGCTTCGGTGCGCAGATCGATTTCGCCTTTCTTGGTCACGGCAACGGCCTTTCCCGCCCGCCCGGCGAGGATGCCGCCCGCCCGCCCGGCGGCCTTCCGGGCCGTGGAGAGCTCCTTTTGCCACATATCCCGTTCCCCCGTGGTTTTCGTGAAGCCTTCAATAGTAGTTGACAAAATGGTCGGGAGTTTGTTACTCAACCATTTTTTTATATTCTCCTTGTTCCGCCGAGTGAGGCGGGACCCGATTCCCTGACAGGGAGGCAGTCCGAAAGGAGACCGCTATGAGGTATTACGAGACCATATTCATCGTCAACCCCGATCTCTCTGACGACGACTACCAGGCCGTTCTGTCCAAGGCCGGCGAAGTGATTGAAAAGCAGAAGGGAGTCGTTGTCAAGGTTCATGAGTGGGGCAAACAAAAGCTCGCCTACCCCATCAAGAAGTATCCTAAGGGCGGCTACGTGGTGCTCAACTACTGCGGAAACTCAGGCGTAAGCACCGAGCTGGAGCGAGCCCTTAGGCTGGATGAGCGCATTCTCAAGCATCTGACCGTGAAGCTGGAAGACCAGGCCGACCCTGAGGAGCTGCTCAGACAGGAGGAGGCCAAGGCCGCTTCCAAGGCTCCGGAGCCCGAGGCTGAGGAAGAGGCTGAGGAAGAGGCTGAGGGAGAAGGGCAAGAAGAAGAAAGAGGCGAAGAGGGCGAGGGCGAGACCGCTTCATCGATCGAGGGGGATGATGACAATGTCTAGGAGACCGTTTAAAGGCAGAGGGCGACCGCCCTTTCACCGCAGGAAGGTATGCAGGTTCTGTGCTGACAGCAGTTTGGTCATAGATTACAAGGACATTAAGACCCTGCGATATTTTACCACGGAAAGGGGCAAGATAATTCCCCGACGCATCTCCGGGAATTGCGCCAGGCACCAGCGGGAGCTGACCACCGCGATCAAGCGGGCCAGAAATATAGCCCTGCTGCCCTTTACCACGTCGACCGTGAGATAGCCTATGCACGGCGGCGATCCCTGGAAGAGGATCTCCGCCTGCCGCGGCCCGGCCCGGAGCGGGGTGGCGCATTGTCGCATAAGCACCCACCTTTGAGACTACCCAGGCCCCTGGATATACTCTGTTGCGCCGGAGCGGC
>JBKHIW010000191.1:0-4612 GCA_046538465.1 Desulfobacteraceae bacterium
GAGAGGAAGAACGCCCATGAAAAATATTTTGGCTTTTGTGATGGCAGGAGGCAGGGGGGAGCGGCTCATGCCCCTCACCCGAGACCGCAGCAAGCCGGCCGTACCATTCGGAGGCATATATAGGCTCATCGACTTCACACTGAGCAACTGCGTCAACTCTCAGGTCTACAAAATCATTGTTCTGCCCCAGTATAAGTCACAATCCTTAACAGATCACTTGGAGGAAGGCTGGAACATCTTCAGCCACCAAATCGGGCATTTCCTCAAGATAGTCCCGCCCCAACAGAGGACCGGCACTGACTGGTACCGGGGAACAGCTGACTGTATCCGACAGAACCTATATCTTTTGGACCGTTATCGTCCCGAGCATGTCCTTATCCTCTCGGGCGATCATATCTATAAGATGGATTTCAGCCGGTTTGCCAAATATCACCTGGAGAAGCAGTCAGACGTGACCATATCCCTCTTGGAGGTAGGCACGGAGCTGGCCCATCTATTCGGGGTGGCGATCGTGGACCAGGAATTCAAGATCCGAGGATTCCAGGAAAAGCCGCAAAAGGATCCCTGCACTATCCCGGGAGATCCGACCCGCGTCCTGGCCAGCATGGGCATCTATCTGTTCAAGACAGAGACCCTGCTGAAAATCCTGAAGGAAAACAAAGGGGATGACTTCGGTCGCGATATCATCCCCGGGCTATTGGACAGCCATCGAATCTTCGCCTACCCTTACAGGAGATTCAATCAGATAGAAGACTATGTCCACATTACCACGGAGACCGGGGAGCGAAGGCTGCAGCTGGAGTCACGGACTCGGGACTCGGCCTATTGGAGGGATGTGGGAACGTTGGACGCATACTGGAACGCTAATATGGACCTTACGGGCGTGGACCCGTATTTTAATCTTTACGGTCGCAAATGGCCCATTCATACCAATCAGCTTCCCGCTCCACCGGCCAAGTTCGTCTTCGCCAATGAGCGCGCTGAGAACTCCCGGGTGGGAAAGGCCCTGGATTCGCTCGTAGCGCCGGGGGCCATTATAAGCGGTCTCGTTCGAAACTGCATCCTGTCTTACAACGTGGTAGTCCGAAGCTGGGCCTCTGTCGACGAATCGGTTATCCTGGACAGGGTGACGGTGGGACGAAGCTGCAAGATCAAAAAAGCCATCATAGACAAGGGCAATCAGATACCCACCGGCACTGAGATAGGCTTCAACCCCAGAGAAGACGCCAAGCGCTTTACAGTGACCCCCAGGGGGATCGTTGTGGTTCCAAAAAACTATTTTCCCGGTTGAGCCTCTGTCCCATCCCGCTCCGTGGTCTCCTGGTCCGGCCCCCGCAGGAATTTCTCCTTTTGGTCCAGGTAGTATTCAGGCCGTTCCTCCGCCAGGGAAATCGCCTCATCAATGAGCTCCAGGGCGCGGCGGCGGTCGCCGTCGGCATAATACGCCTCGGCCAGAGTATCCAGAAACAAGGGGTTTCGCTCCTTTTCCACGGCCTTTCGGGCCAAGTCCAAGGCCCGATCCAGGTCCCTGATAGAGGCGTCGGGCGCTGTCAGCAGGAGCCAGGCCAGATTGTTCATCACTGTGGCATCGGTCGGATCAAGGGCCAAGGCCCTTTCGTAAGCAAGAAGCGCCTCTTCATACTCCCCCAACTGATGATGAACCATGGCCAGGCTCTTGAGAAGCCGGACGTCTCCAGGCTCCTCGCGGGACCTTTCAACCAATGACTTCCCCATGAAGCGATACGCTATATCCTGTCTTATCTCACTGAAGTTTAAGAGCCAGCCCAATCCGGCCACAGAGGCCAGGAAGACAATCACAGCCCAACCCACGAAGCGATTGTGTCTATTGAGCACCTCCGGATCCCTATAAATACGCTCCAAGCACTCCACCCGCTGCCTGATGCTGAAGTGGTGCCAGCTGGGCAGATCTCTTATCTTGCCCCCTGCCCAGGCAATGCGCTCCAGGGAGCTTATAACCGGTGCCGGATTGCCCAGGGTGGCGGCGGCAAAGAGGTCAGCCTGTCTTTCAAAATTGCGCATAAAAAATCCCATCACAAATCTGAAGTAGAGCAGCATAAGGAAGAGGAGAGGAACGGAAAGCATCATAGAGGCGACTTCGGCAGCGCCTGACCCGCCCCCCTCCAAGGCGTCCATAAAAAAGTCTGTGAAGCCAAGGCGTAAAGAAGCAAATCGAACAGACCGAAGCTCAACGCCATATAACCCAGCAGAAACAGCACATAGAACATTAGGTGGCGGTACTTTGCATGCCCTACCTCATGCGCCAGCACGGCTTTCAGCTCCTCGGTGCTCAGAATATCCATGAGCCCTTCGGCCACCATTATGTAACGGTAGCGGGGGATCAACCCCATGATCCCTGCAGTGAGCATATGACCCCCAAAAAGAGGCCAGCTCAGCAGTGCCCGGTATCGGAACCCGAGGCTTTGCAGGAACGACTCCAGCTCTCTGACCTTGTCCGTCGTGGGCAGAGGCCTGCACCCCCACCACGCCTGAACCACCCGCGGCATCAATATCATGAGCACGATCAGGAACAGGGCAAAGAAGACCATGTGGCCTTCAGTACTCTCCAACAACCTCCCCGGCAGGCCCCAGTCCCCGAAGATGACAAGGTCGTATATCAGGGTCAGACCCGCCCACGGGAACAGTATAGGCACATTCAGCCTTAGATTCCCGCTGATGAAGCTTCTCCTGCCTATCCGGCCCCCATAGATCCACACGTAAGCCGGATATGCGAAATACCAAACGGTGCCCAGATAAAAGAAGAAAACTCCGACAGCGACTGTCCCCGGGATCACGGAGAAGTCCCCTGCGCCTGGAATCAGGTGAAGCAGGTAGCGCAGATGGAAGAAGTAGACGTCCAGGGCGAACAGAAAAACAGCCATGACCGAGAGCCTCATTATCAGGCCCTGGTACCTGGCAGCCGGTCCTCCACGTCCCGGCCTCGACCTGGTGTCTCGAAAAAACGATTCGAAGACTGAGCGACAATACAGGGCAAAAGCGGCCCAGGCCATCACGTGCATGAGAACGGCCCAGCCCGGCCCTCCCTCCACCCGCGTCTCCGGCGGCCCCATATTGAAGACCATCAAGACTATTATCAAATAAATGATATTGTTAAACACTGCCGGGGCCTCCTCAAAGGCTGCAGTTGAAGTGAAAACAACGAGTGGAGAAGTATAGATGCCCCTCTTGGGGATTTCAACCTCACCCCTCGCCTGAAAGAGCCCGGTTTACACTCCTTCAGCCGGTGAATCACTCATGCCACGAATACCAGCCAGAGTGTGTACGTGAGCGAGGAGAGGAGGGTGGACATGGACACGGCCGCCCCGGCCTGGGATTCGGAGCCGCCGAGCTCGGCCGCCATGACATAGCTCACCGTAGCGGTGGGAGCGGCGAGCAGGATAAGGCCGGGCAGGAAGTCACTGTTATCCAGACCGAGCAACCAATAGGTCAGGAGCCCCAACCCCGGCAGGACAAAGAGCTTTAACGCTGCAGAAGGAACGACGAATCTCAAGTGAGTGCGGATAAGCTCAAAGGAAAGTCCGGCCCCTATCACCAGCAGAGCCAAAGGCAGAGCCATCCCACTTATTATCTCCAGAGCCCTGCCCAGAATCCGTGGGAGGGAGAGCCCGGATAGGTTGAATGCTATTCCAGCCATACTGGACAAGACCACCGGGTTTCCCACCACCCCAGCAGCCAACCCCTTCAGTCCCGGCCGCTGGTCGTGCCTGCGGGGTGAAAACGCCTGAAGGGCTATAACCGAGAGCAGATTCTGCATCAATATCAAAAATCCCGCGATAATGGTGGCCCTGGTCAGACCATCCTCCCCTAGAAAGTAGAAGCTTACCGCAAAACCGATGTAACCAAGGTTCCCATGGGCTGCGTTCTGTACGAAAGTTCCCCTCTCCTGCCTCGGAAAGCCCAAGATTCCACCGACAGCCCCTGCAGCGCAGAAGACCGCCAAGACCGGGCCTAGTGTGCCCAGGAGTACGCTCAACCGAAAATGGAGCTCAAAAGAGGCGCCGGCAATGGAGTCAAAAATCATAGCAGGGATGGCCACATAGTATACCAGCCGATTCAGGGGGGCTGTCAGGCTTCCCGGCAGAAAGCCGAGGCGCCGAAGTGCGTGCCCTAGCAGTATTACCAGGAAGACCGGCACAATTGTGTTTATTATGCTCTCCATGCAACCACCCGGACCATGCTCTTATATAAAATTTTACCTTCCCGGCTTCAGTAACAACCTGCTCGTCTCGTGCTCCTCTATAGCCCGATCGCTGAACCACCAATACACAGGCTCTCCGCTCATAAAGGCGGGGATCTGGTCCTTGGCGTGGGGATGGAACAGGCGTCCGGCAACACCTCCCGGCAGCACCGCCCGAATCTTGTCCGTATCACTGAGATCCGCCACCATCCTAAGAGAGGCCGATATGGTTACCTCGAAGGGTTCATTAAAGTCATACATTCCTCGGCAGAGAGTTTCTACGGATCCCGGCGCCTCGTGAGAGCCTCCTCCCAAAAATCCCTTGCCCAAACCTTCACGCCGCACAGGGCTGACAAAGACCAGCCGGTGTAAACGCCCCCAGCGCCATGTGTCCAT
>JBKHIW010000192.1:0-4601 GCA_046538465.1 Desulfobacteraceae bacterium
TCGACATATCCAGCGTCAGTCTCAAAGGAATCGATCTGGACGTAAAAGACCAAACGCTTTCACCGGCCCGCATCGCTTCAATAGCCGGAATCGATCTCGGGTTCCGTGCTGAAATCACTACGACCCCGCCACAGCCTGATATCCGGGTAAACGAGCTTGAGCTCGGACTTAAACGAGTGTTGCTCGGATTTGCTGGTGCGGAGCGGCCCGCCCTTGACATAGACAGGGTCTCGGCCTCAGGGGGTTCTGTCGATTTAGGCGGACGATCGGCCTTCCTAGGGCGTCTGGAGGCCGCCTCCGGCGTCCTTGATGTGATCCGCCAAACCAATGGCACCTTGAATCTTCCAAGGCTCTTCGACGCCTCGGGATTCACCGGAGACACGGAGGTCCAAAAAGAATCGACCCAGGAAAAAGCCGCCCCCTGGGACATCTATCTCGAGGCCTTCGGGCTGAGGGACTTCGCCGCCCGCCTTACCGACAAAAAGGTCAAGACCGGCTCTCCAGTAACCGAAGTGGAAGACATTGCCCTCAGTCTCTCCAAGTTCGACGGGAAGTCCACTTTTCCATTCGAGGCCTCCCTGCGGGTGAAACAGGGAGGCGTCATAAGGGCCTCGGGCAACATTGATCCTGCAAGCCCTGCCGTCGAAGCCTCGGTTGCTGTAAAGGATCTTCTTTTGCCGCTCGCTCGGCCCTACCTGGCCCAAGTCGCACCCCTGACGTTGAAATCAGGTACCCTTTCAACGAGTGGGTCCTTTAATCATAAACAAGCCGACGGCATGAATTACCGCGGAGAGGTGCTCATCGCCGACCTGGAGGTGATAGAAAACAGCACCAGTGATATCATGCTGGGGTGGTCCCGGCTGAAAACTCCTGAGATGCGCCTTGCCCTGAATCCGAATGAACTCCTGGTGGATTCGCTGGATCTCGTCGGCCTGAAGACAAAATTGATTATTTCCGAGGGCGGGAAGGTCAACGTGGTGGAGGTCTTTGAGTCCGGCGAAGAGCCCCGGGCGCAAAAGCCCACCCAGCAGGAGTCCGGTAATCCCTTCCCCGTCAACATCCGCCGGGCCACTATTGACAAGAGCCTGCTCCACTTTGCCGATTTCAGCCTCACACCACAGTTCGAGACCAGAATTCATGAGCTCAAAGGCGTCATAAAAGGGGTCTCTTCATCGCTGGAAACCCGCACTCGCGTCAGCCTGGACGGCCGGGTCGACCGCTACGGCAGCAGCACTATCGAAGGAGAAATCAACTTTTTCGATCCAAGGGAATTCACCGACATTTCCATGATCTTCAACAATATCGAGATGGCCAACTTCACGCCCTATTCGGGCAAGTTTGTGGGGCGCAAAATCGACGGAGGCAGGCTTTCCCTTGATCTTCAATACTTGATCGAAGACAGCCGCCTTGAGAGCCGCAACAAGATCGTCATAGACACCCTCATTTTGGGTGAAAAGGTGGAAAGCCCGGACGCCCTCAACCTGCCCCTGGGCCTTGCCGTCGCCCTGCTCAAGGACTCCAACGGCATCATCAACATCGGACTCCCCATCACGGGCAGCCTCGACGACCCTGAATTCAGCTACGGACAACTGGTGTGGCAGGCAATAACAAACCTGATCAAAAAGATCGTTTCTTCACCCTTCCAGGCGCTTGGAGAGCTGTTGGGCGCCGAGGATGAAACGCTGGACAAAGTCCTTTTCCCCGCCGGATCATCTGCTATTCCACCCGCTGAACAAGAAAAACTGGACAACCTGATCAAAGCGCTCAAAGAGCGCCCCGAGTTGAAACTAGTCGTCACCGGTCGCTACGACACGGAAGCCGACGGACTGGAGCTTAGGAAGAGACAGATTCGACGGGCCCTGGCCGAAAAAATGGGCCTTGAACTGAAACCCGGCGAAGACCCAGGGCCCGTGGACTTCGGAGGCTCTGCCACTCAGGCGGCATTGAATGACTTGTTCCTGGAGCGCTACGGCCGGGAAAAATTCGAGCAGGTCCTCGCCGATACAGCCCCTGCCCCGGAAGACGATGACGCCGAACCTGAAGAAGCAGCCAGTCCCGAGGAACTCGCCAGAAAACTCTTCTCTCTTCTCCTCGAAGAAGAGACTGTTCAGCCCGATGCCCTCCTGTCCCTCGCGGATGAGCGGGCGCAGGCGGTAGTCGCCCACATGACCGGCGAGGAAGGCCTGAAGCCGGGCCGAGTTGTCACAAGGCCCTCGGAGGGGGTCGAGGATGGACAACCGCTTGCCGTGACGCTGGATCTTGACGCCTTGTAAGGCCGATCCCTAAGGAGGCAACCAAAATCGGCCGGGCAACATAACAGAGCGCTTGTGAAAGACTTTTCTATGGAGGTTGTTCATGTGCCCTAAAGAAAAAAATATGCGGCAGAGCGGCATTTTGTTCTTTTTTGTATTTCTGATGATGGCCGTTACGGGCTCCGTCCAAGCCCAGGAGCCTGAACAGAAAAGCAGGCCCGATGAGAAAAGGCGCATCCAAAGCATGCCGATCAAACAACGGCCCGAACCGATCCTGAAACAGAAAACAGAACCTGAACCTGAAAAACAACACCGGAAGACCCGGACCTACCAGGATACGGAAACCAAAGATGGAAAAGAGCCGAGCCGCAAGGAGATCACAAGACCTACCCCTTCTAAAAGGGAAGAAGAACGCCCCGACCAGGAAAAACAGCAATTCACCTTGCCCCCATCGCTGCCCCCGCCGGGCGTGAAACACGAAGCCCCGGTCACGGATCATCCCTGGTACAGCAAGCCCTCCGTAACAAAGCCGGATCCGGCGACCGAAGCTCCGACCGGGGGCGACACGCGTACTCTTAAACACCCGCAATCGCCCGCACCGCGCGAGCAAACCCAACCCGGAACCACATCAAACCCTTGGTATAAGACGCCTCAAATCCCTGAGGGAGCATCACCCTATCGCCGGCAAATGCCCGCAAGAAGCGTTGAGGCGCCCGACCTAGAGCCCCTGCCCGATCTGGTCATCGAAGACTTCGACGTCCGGATCTATAACGACCGGCAGGAGGGTTTGACCACCAAGTACCCGTTCACTGCAACAATCAAAAATCTCGGCTCAGAAGCAGTAACCGAGCCTTTTTATGTTAACTTCGAGCATATTCTGGGAGAAGAGGGTTCCTGGTGGGTAAACCGGACGGAATCCCGGGCTATAAGGATTAACCACGAGATCGGTCCGAGCGAGGAGCTCCCTTTGTCCCACTTTGTGACCCTTTCTACGACTGAGATATCTGATACCCCTGTTCAGGTCCGGGCAGTGGTGGATTCAGCCGAATTCGAGGAGTTCCCCCCTGCTCATGGGCATATTCTGGAATCAAATGAAGACAATAACACCAGCAGCGCTGTGCTCATTCCGGTCCGGTATAGACCTATTGTCACCGGGATCAACAAGACCGAAGCAATAAAAGGACTAGATGAGGTGATGCTTACAGGAATGGGCTTGGGTACCGCTGATCCTGGCCGGACCGTGGTGATGGAAAAGGACGGGAACAAGCTGGGAGCCGAAGTCAGGCAATGGTCGCAAGGCGGCGTCGTGTTCAGGGTCCCGCAGACTGCTGACACAGGGCTATACCAAGTCTATATCGGGGAAAGCAGTTCATTTTACCCACTCTCTGAGGAGTCGAAATTTCTAATGGTGTTTAACCGCCGGGAGCTGCCTTGGGAGCAGTTGATGGGCGGATTCAATCTATTCTTAACGGGGGCCTTTTCTATCCGGCTGCATACCTGGAGCGGCGGATCAGGTTATGATAATCTTTCTGAAATGACCGTCTTTGGAGAAAAAGAGCCCGTCTCCCTTATGGTTCCCCTGATCCAGTTCAAGACCAATATGGGCTATTACCGCTTCCTGCTAAACGAAATGAACACCTTGGGACTAAATGACGAGGAGCTGGGGTTCAGCCTGAAACGGGAGGCCTGCGCTGACAATCAGTTAAGGCTGGTTATCCTCTTTGAAAACGAAGGCAAGGAGATGATCGGGTATTACAAGGTGCTGGGTCCTGCCGGCAAGTGGCGGCGGACCGGGGCGCCTGACGTCCACGTAAACAATGCCCGGATAGAAATTCTCTTCCAGTTTGTCGATGCCGGCTTGGGAAACATGGATTACCAGGCTGCTGTAACCTTTTCCGGGGACGTCCAAGCCTCCGGCTCCACCTGGAACACGATTATTGACCTGTTTATGGGCGGATGGGATAATAATGTAAAAAAGAAAGTCGCAACAAGCGTCCGCCAAGTCATCAACTCGGAGGAGACAAGACAGAAAATCTCCCAAAGCCTGATCGGTAGCATCCGCTTACTGGCGGGCCTGAAAAAAACGGACACCATCGCTGGCTATGATTTCACCTCAGAAGCCATCCGGGTGACTTACTTCTGATACGCCCCGGTGAAATGAGGTTCCCCCCAATGTCTAGACAAAAAATGCCCAGACTTAAGCACAGTGCAGCGGGTTGGCCGAGCCGAGCGGAGCCCATGCGGAGCTCAGGCGAGGCGAGGCCACCCACAGATAACCCGCAAGGACCTCTACCAGGTGGATCCCTTGTCCTGCCCTAAATGCAACGGGGCCATGCGCATCCTGGCATT
>JBKHIW010000193.1:0-4600 GCA_046538465.1 Desulfobacteraceae bacterium
CGGCTGAGCGCAGTTTCTCCGAATTCTCCAAGGGTATGAAACGGAGGCTGACCATTGCAGCGGGGATCATACACGAGCCGGAGATACTCTTCCTGGACGAACCCACCACCGGCATAGACGTAGCCGGCGCCCGAAAGCTCAGGGAGTTGATAGCCGAGCTGAATGACTCAGGAACTACCATATTCCTCACCACCCATTATATTGAAGAGGCCGAGAGGCTATGCGATCGTATAGCATTCATCGTATCCGGCCGAATCGTGCGGATCGATACTGTGGAGCGGCTTCTACAGCCCTTACAAGAAAGGCACGCGGTGCAGATCTCATGCACCAGCCCCCTGAACGGATTGAAGGACGAACTTAGGGAATCCTTTCCAAACCTGGACTTCTCTTTTCAGGGACAGGGCCTGATCCGCGTGGAATCCGACCGGCCGGTGCGTGCAGGAGAGTTGGTAAGGTTCCTGGAAGAGCAGGGTGTAGAAGTGTCGGAGGCACGCAGGCTGCGACCTTCTCTCGAGGACGTCTTTGTCAGGATAACGGGCATAGAGGCCGAGGCCATGCGGAAGGAAAAAGAAAAAGCAGGGGGCGGTTGATGAAGCTCTGGGTGGCTTTTTGGAACATACTGGCGAAGGACATGCGGACTTATTATCTGAAACCGCCCAACGTAAGCTGGGGTCTTATCTTTCCCCTGGCTTGGACCGGGATGTTTTTCATCAAGTCCGGAAGCGAGCTGGGAACCATCCCCACCCTGCTCCCGGGAGTGGTGGCGATCTCCATCCTGTTCGGAACCACCTCGCTTCTTGCCGTGACCGTGACATTCGAGAAAAAGAACCGTTCCTTTGAGAGGCTTCTCCTAGCCCCCATCCCCCTGGAGCTGCTGATGCTGGCCAAGACCAGCGGTGCCATACTCTTCGGAACGGTCAATGCCTTTGTGCCCGTGGCAATAGCCGCCTTTTTCACCGACCTCTCAGGCGTTACCTGGGCGGCTTTCATCCCTTCAGTGTTTCTGATTGCGGTTACATCAACCTTCCTGGGACTCTTTATAGCCGTTGCAGTAAGTGAGGTGTTCGAAGCTCAAACATTTTCTAATTTTTTTCGATTCCCCATGATCTTTCTCTGCGGCCTCTTTTTCCCTATTGAAAGACTGCCCTTGTTTCTCAAACCCCTGGCTTATATCCTTCCTCTGACCTATGGTGCGGATGTGCTCCATGGATCGGTCCACGGCGGGCATGTAATGCCCTTCACCCTGGACCTGGCCCTGCTCGGGGCCTTTTGTGTTCTGCTCTTCGCCATGAGCCTGCGAAACATCAAGAGGCGCTGGATCACCTGAGTCAATGCCCACCCGGAACCTTGATAAGCGCCCAGGATTTGGAATGCCAAGAGAGACTTTCAAGCGCTGTGCCAGCCTAATTGACAATGGCCATAGTCGTGTACATAATTGCAGATGCTCGAGAGGCATCAGGATGAGCTCGCGACAGCCGCACTTGTTTTCCACGAGCTTAGATACGGCTGCCTGCGCATGCCGACCTCGCGCAAGAGGGAGTTAATCGAGGCGTTTCTCGAGCGTGTTCTTTGGGGGAACCTGGATATACTGCCTTACGATGCCCTGGCCGCTGAGTGGCATGCCGAAGAGCGGGTCAGATTGTCCCTCAAGAGGCGCCCGCCTTCCTTTGTGGACGGGCAGATAGCAGCCATCGCTCGGGTGCATGGTTTGATCCTGGTGACCAGGAACACTGCGGATTTTGCGGTCTTTGAAGGCATCAAGGTGCAAAATTGGCATGCCGCCGCATGTGGTACGCCGGAGCCCGACGAATGACTGCGGAACGGGTCGGCATAAGAGGATGAAGACGCTTCTCGTTTACCCTTATTTTCTGGACCGGAGGCTCGATGAGGAAGATATAGACGTCGTACCTCAGGGCCTTTACTACGTGGCGGCCGTTTTCAAGTCGGCCGGCTTCGAGGTCGCGGTAGCCGACCTCCACGGCCTGCGGGACCGACCGGAAGAAACCCGCGGCATCATAGATAAGGCCGATCCCGACCTGATCGGCTTTTCCGTATTGCATGCCAACCGCTGGGGGGCGATCGACATCGCCAAGATCGCCAAGGCTGTTCGGCCCGAGGCCCCGGTCGTCTTCGGCGGGGTGGGGGCGACCTTCCTCTGGGAACTCCTTCTCGGCCGTTTCCAGGAGATAGACTATGTGGTCCTGGGCGAGGGGGAGTATACCTTCCTGGAACTCGCCCGGGCCCTGGACAAAGGAGATGCCGCAGACGCCGGCAGGATACCCGGGCTCGCCCTCCGCCGGGAAGGCAGGCCTGTCAAGACCGGTCCGCGCGAGCCCATTCCGGACCTCGACGCCCTGCCTCATCCGGCCCGGGACTTTACTTACCGCCACCTGCTCCTGTCCCGCGGCTGCCCGGGGCGGTGCAGCTTTTGCGGGTCACCCGGTTTCTGGCCCGGACCGGTGAGATCCCACTCCGCCGGCTACTTCCTGGAAGAACTGGAGATGCTCTCAGCCCGCGGGGTGAGCCACTTCTTCATCTCGGACGATACCTTCACCCTGAATCCATCCAAGGTGGTGGAGATCTGCCGGGGCGTCCTCGACCGGGGGCTGCGGATCACTTGGCAGGCCATCTGCCGGGTGGAACAGGTGGACGAGGAGATCCTCTACTGGATGAGAAAGGCCGGCTGCATACAGATCAGCTACGGGGTGGAAAGCGGATCTGCGAGTATACGAAAGCGGCTGGGAAAGCCCTTAAAAAAAGAAGAAATCCGTCGGGCCTTCTCCTTGACCACCCGGTTCGGGATCCTGCCGAGGGCCTATTTCATCTACGGCTCCCCCGGCGAGACCCGGGAGACCATCCAGGCCACCCTGGATCTGATGGGGGAGATAAGACCGCTGGCCGCGATCTTCTACGTGCTCACCCTGTTTCCCGGCACGGCCCTGGCCGCCGACTTCCTGCGAAGGACCGGGCGCTCCGACGAGGTCTGGCTGGAGCGAACTGAAGACATCCCTTACTGCGAGACCGATCCGCGGCTTACCACTGAGCAGGTGCTGGAGTACGGCCGCATACTGAGGCGCGGATTCCACCAAATGCTGTCCAAGGCCGCGGAGGACATTGAACTCGAGGACCGGGAAGAGCTTCGCCCTTACCACGCGGATTTCTTGTCCCGCTTGGGAATGACCTTTCACCGTGGGGCTTACAGCCTCGTGGAGGACGTGCCTGGGAAAACCGCCTTGGCCAGGCGCCTCTATATCAGGGCCCTGAATATCCACGCGGACCCCAGGGCGTTCCTGGGCTTGGCAATGCTCAAGCAGCAGTCAGGGGCATTGGATTCAGCCGAAAAGACACTCCGTCAAGGCCTGGAGAGATTCCCCGAAGACGCGCCGCTCGCGATCTGCCTGGGCGTACTTCTGATGAACCAGGCCCGGTTCAAAGAGGCCATGGAGCTGCTGGGCCGTTTCCCGGAGAAGCCCGAGATCCGCCCCTATCTCGACGAATGCCGGCGGAGGCTCCGCATGTAGCGATGTGCGTCCAAGAGGAAGATTATGCGATGAGAGGAGTGCGGACACATGCTGCTCGGTACGATCGTAAACACCCTGGCCATTATCGCAGGCAGCCTTCTGGGGGTCTTCTTCGGCCGCTTCATCCCGGAGAGGCATTCGGATACTGTGATTCAAGCCGTGGCACTCGCCATCATAATGATGGGGATCAAGATGGCCTGGGGGGCGGAAGACGTCATCCTGATTATCTGCAGCCTCGCCATCGGGGGCGCTCTGGGCGCGGTGATCGGCGTCGAAGAGCGCTTGGAGCGTTTTGGAAACAAACTCCAACAGCGGTTCCGCGGATCAGGGGAGGGAATATCCGAGGCCTTTGTGTTCACCAGTCTTCTCTACTGCGTGGGATCGCTGGCCATTGTCGGGTCATTGGAAAGCGGGCTGGAAGGAAACCACGAGGTCCTCTTCGCCAAGTCAGTGTTGGACGGGGTAGGGTCCGTTCTTTTCGCCGCGACCATGGGAATCGGCGTATTGTTTTCCTCCATACCGGTCTTCCTATACCAGGGGAGCATAGCGGTCACGGCTTCTTTCGGAAAAGCGCTCCTGATCCCCGAGGTGATCGGTCAAATGTCCGCTGTAGGGGGGCTGCTGATCATGGGCATGGGGCTGAATATGCTGGGCGCAACAAAGATCAAGGTTGGGGACATTCTGCCCGCCATATTCATCCCCCTTTTCTATCACCTTTTTCGAGACATGACGGGACTGTTTCTGTCCTAGGCCCGGGGCCTTTTGCAACTCCGTCAATTTTGTGTCGTTTGGGGTGCTCCGCCCTTGAAAGCAGGGCCTTTTGCCTATGAAGCTGCTTGTCAATAACTGTCTGAAACGGCATATCCTCGGCCTTGACAGCCGCAGAAAGAGGCGGCTGAGGGAGAAACTGGAGTTCCTGGAGGCGGGCCTTTGGGACGCCGGGGTAAGGGTCAAGAAACTCAAGGGCCTCTCCGGCAAGGTGGTCTTTGAGGCCAGGCTCTCTCGGGACCAGAGGCTCCTGTTCACCCTGGGCCGCCAGGACGGGCACACCGCAATTAGATTTCCCGCCTTGTCGTAGG
>JBKHIW010000194.1:0-4589 GCA_046538465.1 Desulfobacteraceae bacterium
TCCCGCCCTGTGGGAAGGGCTACGATAGGCCTCAACCAGCCTTTTGATATCCGGACCATCCAATCGTTCCCCGGCTAGGAGGAGCTCGAGACCGGCGGCCGCCTCTCCCGGGAAGCCGCTGACCATGATCGCGTCACCTGGCCGGGCGCCGGAGCGAAGAACCGCCTGTCCAAAAGGGATCTCTCCTATAACCGTAATATCAAAAAAGACGCCGTCTCCGCTCTTGGTTATATTCCCGCCCGCTAAAACGGCTCCCAAGGGGTTGAGTTCATCAAGAAACCCCCGGTAGAGGCCTTCGATCTCCTCGAGAGGAGTCTCAGGCCGAAGACCCAGTGAGGCGAGGGCAAAACGCGGCACTCCTCCCATGGCCGCTATATCGCTTATATTCATAACCATGGCCCTACGCCCCAATTCCACCGGGTTCAGGCTACCAGGTATGAAATGCCTTCCCTCCACCATTGAATCACATGTGGCCAGCAGCTGGAAGCCGGGGCGGATTGACATGACCGCGGCATCGTCACCAGGGCCGGCAGCCAGACCTTCGGCCTCCGCGCCCTCTTCCCTGAGGAGCCTCCTGATGCGGTCAATGAGACCGAATTCCCCTATGTCCGCTAATGTATCGGTCAAGCCCGACCCCCCCTCTCATCAACCTCGGAAGAGCCTTGCCGGGATATCGCCTTGAGAAGGCCCCTGGCTGCAGCGGCGGGATCCTCTTGGCAGCAAACCGCCGAGATCACCGCCACCCCGTAGGCCCCGGCCCTGACCACGGCAGGGGCGTTTTCCCTGTTTATTCCTCCTATGGCTATCACCGGGATCTCTACGGCCTCCACCACAAGGCTCAGGGCCTGGAGCCCGGTCACAGGGCCTGCGTCCTCTTTGGACGTAGTCGGAAACACGGGGCCGAACCCCACGTAATCCGCCCCCTGGTTCATGCACTCCACGGCCTCCTCCACCGAGTCAGCGGAGGCTCCGATGATTTTCCCGGCGCCGAGAAGCCTTTTGGCCGGGCCGATGGGAAAATCCTCCCGACCCAGATGCACGCCGTCCGCGCCGGAGGCCAAGGCCACATCGACCCGATCATTGACTATAAGAAGGGCCCCGCTTCGCCTGCATATCTCCTTTAATGTAAGCGCAGTGTCTATCAGGTAGCGGGTCTCTCCCCTCTTCTCTCTGAATTGTATCACTTCTGCACCGCCCTCAACAGCGAGCCGGGCCAAATCTTGGTGGCTGGACCTATGCTGAAGCCCTGTATCGGTCAGCACATGCAGCCTTCCTATCTTCTTTTTCATTTCCTCCTCAATGAAAAGCGCTCGTTTTCTCGTTGTAATACCGCCCACTCAGCACCAATTTTTAATCATACTTCCTTGATGCATTTTTTTAAAGCACTGAGTCTGGGAGCCTTTGGGGAAGGCGGGCGGTTGACACCACCGGGTCCTTTCTCTAAACTCGACTCTGCTTTTGCGGGTCTTTACAAAACCTTGAGCGAGTTGCAAGAAGCCCTTAACCCGGTTATCTGCCCTTGAAGTTTCAAGGGCTTACTTCGTTCCCAGCGGCGGCTGAGCGGTTTTTGCGAGATTTTCAGCCTTATCCAAGCTAAGGAGGACGCGGCCCAATGGAAAAAGTCGTGATATCCGTTCTGGGCACAGACCGTCCGGGTATAGTGGCGGCGGTATCCGGGATACTCCACCGACTGCAATGCAACGTGGAGGACGTGAGCCAAAGCATCCTCCAAGGGGAGTTCGCTGCCATATTCATAGCTTTGGTCCCCCAAGGTTCGACTCCTGAACAGATCCGCCAACACCTCCGGGAAGAGCTGGCCCCAATGGGGCTTCAGGTGCTGCTCAAGGCATTCCGCCCAGGAAGCCGGGACCAGGCACCTCCAGCCGGGGCCGAGCCCTTTGTGGTGGTGACATCAGGTCCCGACCGCCTGGGTCTTGTGGCAGGGATCACCGAAGTCATGGCCCGGTTCAATGTTAACATAACCCACCTGAAGGCCGCCTTTAGGGGCGGTGAGGATCCGCAACAGAACACAATGATATATGAGGTCGACGTACCACCCTTTATCGATAGGGCCGCCTTCAGGCATGCCCTGAAAAAGAGGGCGCGAGAGCTGGGCTTGCTGCTGAGTCTCCAACACCGCGATATTTTCGAGGCCATCAACCGAATCTGAACCGCCCACGGCCTTCCAGGGCCGGTTCTTTATGGAGGAAGAATGCTGACTGACCGCGAAGTCCTCTCCACACTGGAGATGGTCCGGAATGAGCACCTGGATGTTAGAACCGTCACCTTGGGAATTAGTCTTTTTGATTGCACCTCCCATGATTTGGAGCGTTTCAAGCGCGGAGTCCACGATAAGATCCGGAGGATAGGCGGCGGTCTGGTCGGTGTTTGCGATCAGGTGGGGGACAAGTACGGCATTCCAGTGGTAAACAAGCGGATCGCGGTAAGTCCGATAGCCGTGGCCGGGGCCCCCTTCTCCGCAGGCCAGATGGTGGAGATCGCCCGCACACTGGATGACGGGGCTCAAGAAGTCGGGGTGGACTTCATAGGCGGCTTCAGCGCATTGGTGGAAAAGGGATTCGCCGAAGGGGACCGGGCCCTGATCCATGCCATACCCGAGGCCTTGGCCTCGACTCAGCGGGTGTGCTCTTCGGTGAACGTCGCCTCCACGGCCGCCGGCATCAACATGGATGCGGTTTACCGTATGGGCACGGTGATCAAGGAGGCGGCCGGAATGACGGCTGACGCCGACGGGCTGGCCTGCGCCAAGCTCGGAGTCTTTGCCAACATCCCCCAGGACATCCCATTCATGGCCGGAGCCTACTTGGGTGTGGGTGAGCCCGATGCGGTCATAAACGTCGGCGTGAGCGGACCGGGTGTGGTCAAGAAGGCGATTGACCGCGCCCGCAGAACGAATTCCGAATTGGATCTCGGGGACCTCTCCGAGATCATAAAAAGGACCGCCTTCAAGGTAACCAGGGTAGGTGAGCTTATAGGCGCGGAGGTAGCCGGCATCTTGGGTGTTCCCTTCGGGGTAGTGGACCTTTCCTTGGCCCCGACTCCAAATGTCGGCGACAGTGTAGGGGAAATCTTCCAGAGCCTGGGGCTGGAAAGCATAGGGGTCCCCGGCTCCACCGCAGTCCTGGCCATGTTGAACGATGCGGTGAAAAAAGGGGGGGCCTTTGCCAGCTCCCATGTGGGGGGCCTGAGCGGGGCCTTTATCCCGGTAAGCGAGGACTTGAACATATCCGAGGCCGCCAGAAAGGGCTACCTGTCCATAGAAAAGCTCGAGGCCATGACCAGCGTCTGTTCTGTCGGGCTGGACATGGTGGCCCTGCCGGGCGACACCCCGGCTGAGACCATAGCCGCGGTTATCGCCGACGAAGCGGCCATAGGGGTTGTCAACAGAAAGACCACAGCGGCGCGCCTCATCCCTGTCCCTGGTAAAAAGGCCGGGGAGAAGGCCTACTTCGGAGGCCTCTTGGGTGAGGCGACAATAGTGGCGGTCCGCACTTCAGGCTCTTCAGGGGATTTCATCCGCCTCGGCGGCCGCATCCCGGCACCCAGCCAAAGCCTCATAAACTGATTCACGCCCCTGGCGCCACATAGCCACGAAATCGCCTGTCGAGATGGGGGGCTCTTAGGCTGACGTCCTGGCGCGGCACGCTATCCGCGTGGTCTCGGAGATGCAGGTGCCCACGTTGTGCACCAAACTCCTGAAGGTCTCTGAAAGCCGATCATACTCTTTCTGAAGCCGTCCGGAGTCGAGCCTTTCCACTTCAAGGCTTGATGGCGCGACCACCGAAGCCCCTCGGGGCTCATGACCAATGTCCAAAAAGGGGACGCTTCCGAAGACATCCCGCTCCGCCAGGCTGCACAAGGGCAAAAGGCCCTCACCCATACGGCTTACCACCCATGTCCCACCTTTTCGAATAGTGTAAACCCCCCGCCTCAACAGCTCATCCTCCATCAGCGGTGATCCCGGGTGCACCCCTGACTGTGCACCTGCATTCCTCATGATGAGCCCCACAGTCCGATCCGTTATCTTGAACAATCTCCCCGTGAGGCTGAGCAGCACTCCCCTGAACCCGGGCGAAAGGGCCGCATATTCTCCGCTGAGACGCACGGTATCCAGGAGGCCCAATTGTACGTCTCCTACTGCTGTGGCAGTAGCGGTCCTCCGATTGACTCCGTGGAGCAGGCTGAGGAGAGTGCCTATGAAGCATCCCTCTCCAAGCCGCGCAATGTGTATGGGACCTTGGGGTGTTTCCTTGGTAATGTCCACCAGCCCTTCTAGGATCACCCAGATCCAGTTCCCGTAAGCCCCTTCCCTTACAATGGTCGTCCCGTCAGAGAATCCCTCCTCTTGCACGATATACATGTAGTCGGGAATCGGACCCTTTACCACAGGAATTTCATGGACATTCCCGTAACCGAACCCGTCTGTGGGGTCTTCTTCAACAGTGGGGCCGATTCGTCGGATCTTTCCTTCGTCCATCATCCGCAGACCGTCAAGCACCAGCTGCATCCGGTTCCTCTTCAAGGTCCTTCCAACCTGGACAGGGCCGTATCTGAACTCGAACCGCCCC
>JBKHIW010000195.1:0-4586 GCA_046538465.1 Desulfobacteraceae bacterium
CCATAACCCCTGCAAGGCACCCCATGAGAACCCCCCTCTCGCCCACTAGGTCGCTGAAGACCTCTTTTTCAAAGGTGGTGGGAAAGAGGTAACCCGAGCCTATAGCGATCCCGGCGGCGATGGTCCGCTCTTCGGCTCGGCCGGTAAAATCCTGAAACACGGCATAGCTCGCATTAATCCCGCTTCCGTCGAGGAAATTGGTACGAACCGTCCTCCCCGATCCTTTGGGGGCCACCAGAATCACGTCTACGTATTCAGGCGGCACAACGCCTGTTTGGTCCTTGTAGGTCACCGCAAAACCGTGGCTGAAATACAGCGCATCTCCTTCCTTGAGACGGGGTTTTATCCGGGGCCAGGCAGCCACCTGGCCTGCGTCGGACACCAAGAACTGGATGATAGTGCCCCGCTCCGAGGCCTCTTCCAATGGAAAAAGGGTCTCCCCGGGTACGAAGCCGTCCTTCAGGGCCTTATCCCATGAAGAACCGCCTTCGCGCTGTCCCACAATGACCCTGATGCCGTTGTCCCGCATGTTGAGCGCCTGGCCCGGGCCCTGCACGCCGTATCCCAGCACGGCCACGGTCTCGTCTTTCAGCGCCTCCCTGGCTCTATCCAGCGGGAACTCGTCCGAAGTGACCACCTCTTCCACTACACCTCCAAAATCTATTTTTGCCATGATTCCTCTCCTCTCCCTTGCTTATTTCTTTTCCCTGGCCAGGGCTATGGCCCCAGTCCTGGCTATCTCTTTGATTCCTCTAGGCTTTACCAAGGCCAAAAAGGCCTCGATCTTGCCCTCGTCCCCTGTAACCTCAATAGTGTAATACTCCAGGCTCACATCCACCACCCGGCACTTGAATATATCCACCATGCGGAGAATCTCGGCCCGGTTCTCAGGCTTGGCCCTCACCTTTACCAGGGCCAGCTCACGCTCGACAGAAGGGGCCTCCTCATAGTCGATTACCTTGATCACATTGATAATCTTGTTGAGCTGCTTCTTTATCTGTTCCAGGATGGCTTGATCCCCCTCAGTGGTCAGAGTGACCCTGGAAACGCCGGCCTCAGTGGTCTCAGCCACATTGAGGGTGTCTATGTTGAAGCCGCGGCCGCTGAACAGCCCCGCGATCCTGGACAGGACGCCCGGTTCGTTTTCCACCAGCAGGCCAAGTATATGCCGCTCGGCCTTTTCCTTTTGCATCAGCTCCTCCAATCATAATCTGGAATGCTGGATTCCGCCTGTGTCTTATACCAGAAGCATCTCGGTTATCGGGGCTCCTGCAGGGACCATGGGGTATACGCTCTCCTCAGGCTCCACGGCAAAGTCCATGATAACCGGCCCAGGCTCTGCCAGCCCCTGCTCCAGTATCTTGTCGACTTCAGAGGGGATGGTTGCACGCAGCCCTTTGGCTCCGTATGCCTCCGCCAGTTTTACAAAGTCCGGGGCATGGTCCATAAGGGTACTGGAGTACCTGCGGCTGTAAAAGAGCTCCTGCCACTGCCTCACCATACCCAGGTAGCCGTTGTTCAGGATCACCACCTTGACCGGGAGTTTGTACTGGACCGCGGTGGCCATCTCCTGAATGTTCATCTGGATGCTCCCATCCCCTGCGATATCCACTACCAGCTTGTCCGGCCTGGCGATTTGGGCCCCCAGCGCGGCGGGCAGCCCGAATCCCATGCACCCCAGCCCGCCCGAGGTGATGAAGCAGTTGGGCTCGTTCAAATGGTAATACTGGGCCGCCCACATCTGGTTCTGCCCCACCTCGGTGGCGACAACTGCGTCACCTTTGGTCAGCTCGTAAAGCCTCTCTATTACGTACTGCGGCTTGATAACGTCGCCCTGATTATAGGAAAGCCTCTTGGATGCCTTCCAGCCTTCGATGAGCTCCAGCCAGGGCCGCCTCTGCCCCTCCAGGTCCCCTGGATCCTCGAATTCCAGTATCTCCAGGAGCCTCTTGAGGGTGATCTTGCAGTCCCCTACTATAGGTATAGCCACCGGGATGTTCTTGCGGATGGAGGTGGGATCGATGTCAATATGGACTATCTTGGCCTTGGGTGCGAAAACGTCTGTCCTTCCTGTAACCCGGTCATCGAATCGCACTCCCACCGCGATCATCAAATCACATTCAGAAGAAGACATGTTGGCCCTGTAGGTGCCGTGCATCCCAATCATCCCCAGCCACAAGGGGTCCTGGGCGGGAAATCCTCCCAGGCCCATAAGGGTGGTAGTGACAGGGGCCTTTATAGCCCTGGCAAACCGAGTTAGCTCCGCAGAAGCACGGGAGAGGATGATTCCTCCTCCGGCAAAGATCAAGGGCCTCTTTGCCTGCTTGATCAACCTTATCACCTTGCGAAGCTGTTTGGGGTTGGGGGCGTAAGTAGGGTTGTATGACTTTAGAGCCACATGATCCTGGGGCCGGTAGTCCAAGCTCGCCTGCATCACGTCTTTAGGAAGGTCAACCACCACCGGGCCCGGTCTGCCGGAGCGGGCGATGTGGAAGGCCTCCCTGAGGACCCTCGGAAGGTCCTTTATGTCTTTCACCAGATAGTTGTGTTTGGTGCAGGGGCGGGTAATCCCTACGATGTCCACCTCTTGGAATGCATCGTTTCCAATCAGACTGGTGGGGACCTGGCCGGTCAGCACCACCAAGGGCGAAGAGTCCATATAGGCCGCGGCGATGCCGCTGACCGTATTGGTGGCCCCGGGTCCTGAGGTGACCAGGCAAACGCCCACCTTACCCGAGGCCCTTGCATATCCGTCTGCCGCATGGACCGCCCCCTGCTCGTGGCGGGCCAGTATGTGACGCATGTCGGTCCTGGCCAATTCGTCATAGATGTCTATGACCGCGCCTCCAGGGTATCCGAAGATGCATTCTACACCTTCCAGGCGCAGGATATCGAAGAGAACCTGCGTTCCTCTCAGCTTGACCGATGCCTTCTTAGACCCCTTGGAATCGCTCTTGGAGGGCAAAGGATTCTCCTCTCTCAACGGTCTTATAGTACTTTGCGCTTTCTCCATGTTTCCGCTCCTCAATCCCGTTCGTCCGGCTGGACCTGCCGTTTGTCCCTGGTCCTTGAGTCTATCCCCTCTTTGAACCAAAAAGAATCCGCTGTCCGGCGGGGCCTGACAGCGGATCTTGTATTCCAGCGTTTTAATTTGCGATCATGTCATTATCAGGCCCCGGTATGGCGGTCCAAGTACGCATACGAGTACCGCAAGCAACAAGGATACATGGATCCTTGTTGCGTTAATAATGAGCCCGATATGACGGTGAGTACCAACCATGGCAACTCTATGGCAGAAACGGTTTTTCGTGTCAACCCCCTTTTTATCCGCCGTTTTCCCTTGACACAAAGGATCTCCTTCTCTATGGGATATAAGTATGGATAGATTCCCCGGATCACAAGGCCTAGGCCCGCAGCAGCCCCAGATCAATCTGGAGGATATGGATTTCACCAAGCTCTCCCGGTTCGCCAGGTGGGGGCTCTTAGCACTCCTGGTCATACTCGCCTGGATGGCGATAAGCTGGTTTCGGGGATTTTATACCGACTGGCTTTGGTACAGCAGCCTTGGTTATGAGGCGGTGCTTTTAAAGGCGACCGCCGCCCGGGTGATTCTATTCGCCGGCGGAGTGGCGCTTTTCCTCGCCATTGCAGGGGGCAACCTTTACGCGGCCCGCCGCTACACAGGCGGCCTTTCACCCCGCACCGGAAGCAGGCTTCCGCCTGAAATCTATGATTCAGCCCACAAACTACTCACCTTGGTCGCCCTCGGGGTTTTGATCCTCGCCGCCCTCGTCCTTGCAGCCCAGCCCGCATCACAGTGGGAAAACGTGCTCAAGTTCCTAAACGCAGTGGCATTTGACGCTGTAGACCCCATTTTTGAAAACGACTTCTCCTTTTATGTCTTCACCCTGCCGGTTCTAACCTTGATCCGTTCCTGGCTCCTCGGCGCGGTTGTGGTGACCATGCTGGTGGTGGCCGCCTACTACTATCTGGTCTTTGCCCTTAGGGGGGACAGCTTCGGTCTTCGAGGCAGGATAAAGACCCACCTGGTCGTTTTAGGTGCTTTTCTTTTCGTTCTGATCGCCGTGGGCCACTGGCTCAGCCGTTACGATCTACTGTACTCGCCAACAGGTGCGGTCTTCGGAATCGGGTACACGGACGATCATGTCACCCTGCCGGCCCGGACCTTTATGACCGTAGTGGCCCTGGCCGCAGCGGTCATGGTGGCGGCCTCTTTGTTCTACACACGAAACCGGATGATCCTTTGGGCTGTTGCCGGATGGGTCGCCTTGAATCTCATAAGCGCCCACCTGCTTCCCGCCGCGGTCCAGCGGCTCCATGTGGAGCCCAGTGAACTCGCAAGGGAAAGGACTTATCTCGCCAATAACATCGAATTCACCCGGCAGGCTTACGGGCTGACCAAGCTGAAGTCAGAGAGGCACCCGGCCCGGGGTGAGATAAATCGGGGGATAGTGGATCAGAACCCGGGGACCATAAATAATGTGCGCCTCTGGGATGAGGGTCCCCTGCTGCAGAGTTACAATCAGATACAATTTTTCCGCCTTTACTACGACTTTCTTGCGGTC
>JBKHIW010000196.1:0-4567 GCA_046538465.1 Desulfobacteraceae bacterium
CGAGGGCGGCGGCCCCATGGCGGCATACCTTAACGGCTCGGTGGGCCGGGATTATTCCCGTCAGATTTTGGCAGAGGCCAAGGAGCGGCAAAAAAACGGCGCGGAAATCTGGGTGCAGAAGGCCCGGGACAATCATTTCCTGGATTGCGAGGTGATCGCGCACGCCCTGGCGGATCCGGAGTGGCCGGGTGGCGGGGTTCATTTATTGGCTTCATCCGAAGGTGAAGAGGAGCCCGGACCGGGGATGTTGATGCCGGGGTCTGATCAAGGGGCGCGCGACGGGGGGCGGCGGCGGCCGGAGTGGTTCCGGAACCGCCGGTAACGATTATTCAAATAAAAGGAGAGTTTTATCATGACTTATCCCGAGGTGTGGCAGCGGGTAAGAGACGGGCAGGCCGGGGGGGAGCCCCCTAAAAAGGATCGGCTGTTAAACATTCGGCAGGTTTCGGACCGGCTCGGCTGCAGCCGGTCTAACATCTATAACCTGATCAACCAGGGTAGGCTCTCTGCGGTTACCGCAGGCCTGGCCAGGGGGAAGGTGCTGGGCGGCAACCTGAGCATACTTACCCATCTGGCCGGTACACCTTATATGCCGGATCTTGAAGGGGCCGTCCTGTTCCTGGAAGAGACCGGAGAACCCCTTTACAGGGTGGATCGCATGATCACTCACCTGGCACTTTCCGGCGTGTTCAGGGGGCTGGCAGGGCTTTTGATAGGCGATTTCATCGGGTGCGGCGATCCTTATGCAGTGCAGGATCTTCTCATGGAGCACGTAGGGCCCTTGGAAATCCCCGTGATGGCGGGGTTTCCAGTGGGGCACGGCCGGGTAAACCGTCTGGTGCCCATGGGGCTGGAAGCGACGGTGGATACCGCCGCCATGCAGGTTATCTGGCATGAGTCGTGCTTGTCAGACTCTGAGACAGTGGCATGATGCCGGATTTGAGGCTGGTTTTCCGGAATGAGAAAGGGGTGCCGAGGCGGGAGGAAACCGCCTTAGAGCCGGGGAAAGGACCTTAAGGGGCTGGGAATTGATTGAGATGATAAGGAGGTTGGGGAGAGCAGGACTGCTGGTCCTCCGGAGGATGGGTCTTATGGGCATCTTCCTGGGCAAGTCGGTGTTTTTTTCCTTCGCTCCCCCGATCAAGATCAGTAGGGCGGTCAAGCAGATACATTTCATAGGATTTCAGTCCACCTTGGTGATCTTCTTGACCGGTTCTTTTACCGGTATGGTATTGGGGTTGCAAGGCTATTATACCCTTTCTAGATTCGGATCAGAGGCTTTTCTTGGGCCCATGGTTGCCCTTTCACTGATAAAAGAGATGGGGCCGGTCATAACCGGGCTGATGGTTACGGGCAGGGCGGGCTCGGCCGTCACCGCGGAGATAGGCATCATGCGGATAAGCAACCAGATAGACGCCCTCACCCTTATGGGGCTGAACCCACATCGCTATTTGGTGGCCCCCAACTTCTTTGCTGCGGTCATAGCCCTGCCCTTGTTGACGGCGATTTTCGACGTGGTCGGGATATTGGGTGGATACCTGGTGGGGGTCAAGATGCTGGGGGTGGGGGCCGGGACATACTTCGGTGAGATGGCCGCTTATGTAGACATGTCGGACGTCCTGGAGGGCCTGTACAAGTCTTTGAGCTTCGGGGTGATAATAGCCTGGATATCTTGTTATAAGGGATACTATACCGGCATGACCACGGGGTTCGGGGCCGAAGGGGTGAGCAGGGCGACCACCCAGGCGGTGGTCTTTTCCTCGGTGCTGATTTTGATATGGGACTACTTTATGACCTCCTTACTGTTCTAGGAGCCGGATGGACTCTGCAGGGCACAAAGCAGGGGAGCATGGAGCCGGGGTCATGATCGAGGTGGAGGATCTCCACCGCTCGTTCGACGGTGTAGAGGTGCTGAGGGGGGTTTTTCTGGAGATAGAAAGGGGCGAGCTCCTCGCCCTCATAGGCAGAAGCGGCTCGGGGAAGAGTGTGCTGCTGAAACACATGGCGGGACTTCTAAGACCTGACAAAGGGAGTATCTGGATCGCCGGAGACGATATATCCCGGCTCAAAGGGCGGAGGCTTTCCAGATTGAGAGAGAGGCTGGGGTTCTTGTTTCAAGGAGGGGCGCTCTTTGACTCCATGAATGTCTATGATAACGTCGCCTTTCCCCTGAGGGAAAAGACTCGGCTGCCTGAAGTGGAGATACGGGAGAGGGTGATGGAGGAGCTTGCTTTGGTGGGCCTTAAGGGGGCCGAGTCCAAGTACCCGTCCCAGCTGAGCGGAGGGATGCAAAAGAGGGCGGCCCTGGCCAGGGAGCTGGTGGCCGAACCGGAGATATTCATGTTTGATGAGCCCACAACCGGTTTGGACCCGGTGATCGGGCAGGCCATACTGGAGCTTATCGACGGCCTGCACCGGAGGCTGGGCTTTACCGGCGTCATGGTGACCCATGAGATACACAGGGTCTTTGATATCGTGGACCGTGCTGCCTTTCTTCATGACGGCCGAATCCAGGCGCAAGGGACCCCGGACGCGGTTCTGGCCTCGGAAGATCCGCTGGTGGGCCAGTTTGTAAGGGGCGAAGTCCGCGGGCCTATGGAGTTGGGCTAGGGCGGGGCCCAGGCTCTGTCCATCGGGTAAAACCTAAGGGAGAGCATGTGACATGAGGAAATTGGATCTTGAATTATCCGTGGGATTATTTATACTTGCGGGAATCCTATGCCTCGGATACCTCTCGGTCAAGCTGGCCAGGATGGAGATTCTGGGGGGAGACGCCGGGTACCAAGTCTACGCCAGATTCTCGGACGTGGGCGGACTCAAAGGAGGGGCATCGGTGGTTGTAGCAGGCGTGGAAGTCGGCAGGGTCAAGGGGATCTCGCTGGAGGATTATGAGGCCGAAGTACGCATGACCCTGAAGAGGAACGTGGAGGTCCAGGAGGACGCCATAGCCTCCGTCAAGACCAAGGGGCTCATTGGGGAGAAGTACATCCAGATAACTCCGGGAGGATCAGAGGAGATCATAGCGCCCATGGGACGAATCAGGGAGACGCAGCCGGCGGTGGACTTGGAGCAGCTCATATCCAAATTTGCGTTCGGAAAAATCTAGGGAAGAGGTCTTGTGGTGAAGAAGATGGTTGAAAAGACCGGAATCCCGGTAGTGGGGCTGACAGTGTTGCTCGCTGCCTTCATGGTGCTTATTGTGCCGCTCGGGGAGGCCTCAGAGGGGCCTATGGAGTCCATCCGTACGACGACCGAGCGGATATTGGAGGTGCTCAGCGATCCGGATCTCAAAGGGCCTGAAAAAATCGAGGAGAGGCGGAATTTGGTCCGGGAGGCTGCGGAGAAGCGCTTTGATTGGGGCGAGATCGCAAGGCGTTCTCTTGGCCGGCATTGGAGGTCAATAAGCGAGGCCGAAAGAGACGAGTTTCAGAAGCTGCTAAGAGACCTGGCAGAGGGCACCCTTTTGGGGAAGCTCGGTGAGTACAGCGGTGAGAAGGTAACTTACGGTGGCGAAAGGATTGATGGTAAATATAGCGAGATAAAGGTTAAAATAGTATCAGAAAAAAGCAATGAAATACCTCTTGTATATCGAATGAAAGAATCCAATGGGGACTGGCGGGTCTATGACGTGTTGATCGAAGGGGTCAGCTTGGTCAATAACTACCGATCTCAGTTCAACGAGATTTTGATCAACGGCTCTTACCAGGACTTGGTGAAGCGGCTCGAGGATAGGGTGCGGGAGCTGAGAGAGGAAGACGCGGAAAAGGAATCATAAAGGGCCTTTTTAGGCCCGGTCAAGCGAAGCAGGGCTTCAATCTTGGAGGTACGGATTTGGATACGGCAAGGTACTGCGGTTTGGCACTGGCGGCTCTGTTGTTCTTTTTTCAGGCTGCTCCTGCATGGACGAGTGAGGTTGAGCCGATTCCTCTTACTCCGTCGGACGTGTACGAAGTCTACGGGGCCTCCGCAGCAGGGGGGGCGGAGACGCCGGTTGATCAGGTCCTGGCTGCCGCTGCCGGGGAGGACGTGTATGAAGATCCCTGGGCGGATGAGTACGACAACGACATGGAGGCTGTACCTGACCCCCTGGAGCCCTTGAATCGCGCCTTTTATCATTTCAATGACAAGCTTTACTTCTGGGTGATCAAGCCTGCGGCTCAAGGTTATAGGGCCGTGGTCCCTGAAAAGGGAAGAGTGGGGGTAAGAAATTTCTTTTACAACTTGGCCTTCCCGGTTCGCTTGGTCAACTGCCTGCTCCAGCTCAAGGGTCAGGAGGCGGGCTATGAGTTTGCAAGATTCATTGTCAACTCCACCGTAGGCATGGCGGGATTGATTGATGTGGCCGGGACCTCCATGGGGCTGGAAAAATATGAAGAAGACCTGGGCCAGACCCTGGGCCATTACGGAGCAGGTCCTTCCATATTCATCAACTGGCCGTTTTTGGGACCTTCCTGTGTCAGGGACTCCATCGGGATGGCGGGCGACGCCTTTCTCAACCCGGTGAATTACCTGCAGGAAACCAAGTACCTATTGCCGGTCAAGGCCCTTGACACGGTGAACGAGGCCT
>JBKHIW010000197.1:0-4566 GCA_046538465.1 Desulfobacteraceae bacterium
AATCCTGTTTGCTCCCCACGCTTTCGCGTCTCAGCGTCAGTATTGGTCCAGAGAGTCGCCTTCGCCACGGGTGTTCCTCCCGATATCTACGAATTTCACCTCTACACCGGGAATTCCACTCTCCTCTCCCATACTCTAGTAAGGCAGTTTCAAACGCACTTCCTGGGTTAAGCCCAGGGCTTTCACGCCTGACTTGCCTTACCGCCTACACGCTCTTTACGCCCAGTAATTCCGAACAACGCTTGCACCCTCCGTATTACCGCGGCTGCTGGCACGGAGTTAGCCGGTGCTTCCTTCAGTGGTACCGTCAGCTCACAAAGCTGTTAACCTTGTAAGGGTTCTTCCCACTTGACAGAGCTTTACGACCCGAAGGCCTTCTTCACTCACGCGGCGTTGCTGCGTCAGGGTTTCCCCCATTGCGCAAAATTCCTCACTGCTGCCTCCCGTAGGAGTCTGGCCCGTGTTTCAGTGCCAGTGTGGCTGATCATCCTCTCAGACCAGCTAACCATCGCGGCCTTGGTAGGCCATTACCCTACCAACAAGCTAATGGTACGCGAGCCCCTCCCTGAACGGCAACTTCCATGGAGCGGTCACCTTTCATCCCGAAAGCCACAGCCTCCGGGACGGCATCCGGTATTAGCACCGCTTTCGCGGAGTTATCCCGGATTCAGGGGCAGGTTACCCACGCGTTACTCACCCGTTCGCCACTTTACTCTCCCGCCCGAAGGCGGAATTTCTCGTTCGACTTGCATGTGTTATGCACGCCGCCAGCGTTCATTCTGAGCCAGGATCAAACTCTCCAGTTTAATCATTAGGGCCGCTAGGACCCTATTCTTCAACGAAGACCTGCTCACCTAAATCGCTATTTAGTTTTCAAAGAGCAAAGCCGCTGATCTTAAGTATTATGTTAGCGGTGCTTCAGACCGCTGTCAACCCTATTTTTTGCGACCCTCGAAAGCCTGCAAGAGTAAATCGCTTCTCCCCTCTTGTCAAGCTGTTTTTTCTTCCCAGCCCCTTTTTTGCCAGCCGAAGATCGTCCCGTCTGTGCGGCGAACGAGTATAATTCTACGTATCCTCCAGGATGATTTCAAGGGGAAAAATCACGGACAATCTCTGAGACCCTTATGAAATCAAAATCACCGTCCAGCCGCGGCATGTTCTCACGCAGAAACCCCAGGGTCTCAGGGAACGGGTGTGCTATTCCCACCGCCCGGCCTCGGTGCCTTGCAGCATTCAAAAGATGCTCCATCTGGATGGTTATATATTCATGTGTGGGCTCATTGTCCAGGAATACGTTGCGTTTTGCCGCCGGTACGCCCATATCCCTGGCCACGGCGAACGCCACAGACTTTGGAGAAGTCTTGCTGTCCACGAAAAACAGGCCCCGCTCCCTTAGGATTTCCATAACGCTCATCATTTTATCCCTGCTCTCCGTCAGCAGCGACCCCATGTGGTTGTTCACCCCTTCGGCCCCAGCCACCCGGGCGAGATGCCCGGCCACCATAAATCGGATCTCGTTCTCGCTCATGTACTGAAGCAACGCGCCCGGCCCCGGGTCCATCTCTGGATAGCCTTTAGGCTCCATGGGCAGATGAAGCATCACCTCGACCTTCTGCCTGCTCGCCTCCTCTAAGATGACCCTGGTCCGGGGCGCAAGGGGCAGCACGGAAATGGACAAGGGGAAATCCAGCTCGAGGAAACCCCGAGCGACTCCGCAGTCATATCCTAGATCGTCTATTACTATCGCCACCCGAGGGACCTTGTGACGACGGGGGGGAAGCCTGTCCGGAGGCCTTCCCGGCCCTTCCTTCAACAGCCTAACCCTGTGGGTGTATCGCCCTCCGATATACACGTGGTACACCGCCTCGGCCCCACCCCTGTCCGGGCCCGGCTCCCTGAACCACTCCACTTCAGGCTGAAGAGAATCCAACTCCGGGCCCAGGCTTTCATGGAATTCCTCTATAGGCTTGCCTTCAGGAAGACGGATCTGTATCTCGGTAAAATCCCATTCACCACCGGATGTCTGCCGGTGGCTGACCTCGGTAAAAAACACCCGACTCTCTTCTATCCCCTCCTTATATAGGCTGTCGTATACCGCTTTATCCACCCTCACCAGGTCCATGCAGCTCTCAGGGGCCCGAGAATAGACCTCTTCGAAAAGCGGTCTCTCTTCTTTCGACCCGGCCATCCTGAGGACCATAACCGCTGCGAGCAAGAAGCTGATCAAGACCACCAAGGCCGCCGGCAAAAAGCCGCGGACTCCGGCCCTGCCGAACTTCCGGCTCTTCTTGGTCTTCTTGGTCATTGCGAGAGCAGTCTCCCCGGGTCCCGGTGTCCGCGCTCAAAAGCCACCCTCAAAAGCGTCCGGGAATCAGCCTAGGAGCCGGTCTTGATCCTTGTGAACACGTCCCAGGTCTCGAGGAGCTGCATGGCGTGCCTTACCTGGTTGTCCCTCTTCAAAAGCCTCTCAGCCGCCTCTTCCAGGCTCACTTCTTCCTCGTCCGGCTCCTCTACTACTTCACCGTTCATCATATGCCCCTTCAAATCCTCTTCCCTGAAAAAGTGAGGCTCGATCGCCTCCCCCTCTTTGTCGTTGTCCTTGTCCGGTGGGATAAAGGGCATTTCGATATCAGGCCGAATCCCCTTCAGTTGGATGGAGTCTCCATTGGGTGTGTAATATCTTGCAGTTGTCAGCCTTAGGCCCGAGCCGTCCGAGAGGGGAAGTATGGTTTGCACGGAACCCTTCCCAAAAGTCTTGGTGCCGAGAATCAAGGCCCGCATGTTGTCCTGTAAGGCCCCTGCCACAATCTCGGAGGCGCTCGCGCTTCCCTCGTTCACCAAAACCACGATCGGATAGTTCCTCTCCCTGCCGTTTTCCCGGGCGAAGATCTCCATGTTCTGAGATTCATCCCTTCCCCGAGTGCTCACTATCATTCCGGAGTCGAGAAACATGTCCGCTACCTTCACCGCCTGGTTCAATAGCCCACCCGGATTGTTCCTCATATCGAGCACCAAACCGTTCAGACCGGCCTCTTCCAGCTCCTCCAGCGCCTTTTCAAGATCCTCCTCGGTCTTGCTCTGGAAATTGGAGATCCTGATATAGCCCACGTCCGCGCTCAGCCTGTATGCACGCACACTCTTGAGGGGAATTACGTCCCTGGTGATGGTGAAAACTAGAGGCTTCTCCGCGCCTTCCCGGCTGACGGTCAATTCAACCTCTGTGCCTTTTGGACCTCGAATCCGCTTGACCGCATCAGTGAGATTCATTTCGGTCGCGTCCTCGCCGTCTATCTTTATGACCTTGTCTCCCGCCTTAAGGCCCGCCTTATACGCCGGAGTACCCTCAATAGGAGAAACCACCGTTATGGCCCTTTCCCTTATGGTTATCTCGATTCCCACCCCGGTGAAGCTGCCCTTGGTCTGTATCATCAAGTCCTTGTGCTCCTCCTTTGTCATAAAGGAAGAATGGGGATCCAAATCCTCCACCATGCCCCTTATGGCATCGTAGATCAGCTCCCGGGTGTCCTGTGGCTCGACGTAGTTCTCCTCTATCTGCCTCAACACCTCTGCCAGGATCTCGAGATGTTCATAAACCTCATCGTTTCCGGCCTTCACCGGGACTCCGCCGCCCTGGAAAAAGAGCAGCCCTGCCATAATGCCGCAAAGCAGCAATATCCGTGAAAAGGCCTTTTGAGCTGACGACTTCATGTTAAAGCTCCTGATCGGTTGATTACGGCCGTGGATCGCTAACAGCGACTTCCCGCCATGGTTAAGGACCGGTTATACGGCACGGACAAAACAATAACCTTGTATGTTACGCTTACTCTCGGCAAAAAATCAATGCGCTTTTAGCCACGCTAGCGGATCCATCGGCTCTCCGGCCTTCCTGAGCTCAAAGTAAACCCCGGGAGCAGAGAGAGATTCGATCCGGCCGGCAAGGCCGATTACTTCTCCTTGTTCAACGACCTGGCCTTTTCGGCACAAGATTTCGGAAAGCTGAGCGGAAACGCTGAAGTAACGAGAGCCGTGGTTGATTATCACTATGCGGCCGTATCCCTTGAGCCATCCGGAGTACTCTACCCGCCCGTCATAAACCGCACTGACTTTTCCGCCTTTGCTCCCCTCTATAAATACCCCTTTTGAGGCCAAGCCGGAGTCCGCGTTGGATGAACTGCGTGTTACCTTTCCGTCAAAGGGCTTCGGGAGACTGCCTTTGTGTTGTGCAAAATCCGAGGTCAGCTTCTCCGGCCATTCGGATTTGCTGTCCAAATCGGTTATGGTCTTTCGAAGTTCTTCAGCCGCGGCCTGAAGCTCTTTGACAGCAGTCTCGTAAAATTCCTTTTCCTTGTGAACCTTCATGAGGAGCAGGACCTTTTCTTCTTGGTCCGCATTCAAACCCGCCAGCCGCTCAGCCTCCTCCTCCTCGAGCCGGCTGATGGTGCGGACCTTTTCCTCTATGGACTCCACCGTCTCTTGATGCATGCTGCGGGCCCTGTCCAGCTCCTCCATCAGCCTGCTATCCTCCTCCATAATGACCCTCAGATAGTAAAGCCTCCTTCTGAATTC
>JBKHIW010000198.1:0-4556 GCA_046538465.1 Desulfobacteraceae bacterium
CTACAAGTCGGTCCATCCTTGCATCAGTCCTCTGCTGGGCCTCGGCTAGTTGCTCTATCCTTGCCTCGGTCCTCTGCTCAGCCTCTACAAGCTGCTCCATCCGGGCCTCGGTCCTCTGCTGGGCCTCTACAAGCCGGTCCATCATTGCATCGGTTCTCTGCTGGGCCTCTACAAATTGCTCTATCCTCGCCTCGGTCCTCTGCTGGGACTCGACTAGTTGCTCTATCCTTGCCTCGGTCCTCTGCTGAGCCTCGGCAAGCTCCTTTACAACTTGTCTGAGTTCCCTGAATTCGTCACGAGTGACCGTCTCCTCCCTGGAACGGTCCAACTCCTGTGCCAGTCCCAACAAGGCGTCTCGCAGTGCCGGCTCAAAGTCCTGGATCTTTCGGAAGTATTCGGTACTGATCGGCATGTCAACGACCCCTTTTTTGTTTATTATGCTTAGCTTCTCGGTTTAAGTCAAGTGAGCAAACTCCTATGGGCAGAATAACGTTGACAATGCCAATGTCCAGGGTGCCCATGAATACACCTGCACCCACGGCCAAAAGTGACATCCATTTGGCCTGTTCGTTCTCCTTCGATGGTCTGCTGCGATTCATGGGCGGTTCTTACCACGGGTATGCGACGGAGTGAGGAACAGGGTCGGCGCCCGGCTTCCGCAGAACACAGGTGTGCCGCCAGGGCTTAGAACCGGGGCTGAAAACCCGGGCTTTCAGCTCAGGGAAAAGGGCATTCCCATGTAAGAGAAGGTGCTCTTGTCCTGATAGTCGAGGGCTTGGGCGTTCTTCCTGACCCATTGGTTGAAGCACCGGGCGAGGCTCGGGTCTTTCATGGTCCAGATCTCGTTAAGATACTTGAGTTCCTCTATCACACGCCAGTAAAGATGCATCAGGATGTCTCTCCTTCCTACTGGGAAAATTGCAGGAGGCGAGTATAGGGGCCGGCCTCTGCCCTGTCAAGCTGTCGCCGGGATTATTGCCTGGGGAGGTGAGAAGTGTTAAACTCGATTTAAAAGATTATAGTGAAGGCAGCCGCAACATAACTATTAAATAAAGGAGGGGTTTTTATGGAGGAAAAAGACAAAAATAAAAACACAAAAATTCCTAAAAAAAATAACGAAAAGAAAGATGATCTTCCTTATTGTACATCTGCTCCCAGTGTGGAGCATCACAGAGCAGACAATGAAGATGAGCCGTGTGATGATGGTAGAGCTGGGAAATTGAATGAAGAAGACTAGTTTTTTTAATGGAGGATATTGATATGCATGATAAAAAAGAACTTTGTGAAAAGATAAAGCAGATATATCCTGAAATCGGTGAATGCGGTATTGATGTAGATGTTGATTGGGATAAAGAGAAGAACGCCTGGGTGGTTGACTTAAAAAAGGACGAACATGAACTCAATACCTATCTTGAACCAGAGGATGCTGACGGGTGTATGGAGGGAAAACAGTGCGTCTCTTTAGGCCTCCAGATCGCCCAGCTAAGGGCAAATATTGAAGGGAAGTGATCAAAACGGTACAGGACCGGACCCCGCGTCCGGGTGGAAGGCCTGCGCCGGGAGAGGTGATGCCCATATTGACATCTTCTCTATTCGAGGGTATAAGACCGGCATAACATCTCAGGTGCCCCCGCAGGGGGCTGAAAAGGGAACCCCGTGAGAGTCGGGGACGGGCCCGCCGCTGTAACCCCGCCCCTTTGTGCGGTTTGAGCAAAGGGGAACCCTTCCGGCCGATGTGAGTCACTGCTCTTTTTGGGAGCGGGAAGGCCGCCGGCAGGGCGGGGAAGTCAGAAGACCTGCCTGAGACGCGAGGGGCGACGTTCGCGGACAGGGCGCATATCCCCGATCGTTCGAGGATGAAAACGGGACATCCCCGGATCGAACCACTCGATCCGGGGATTTTTTTCGCCCGCCGCGAAGCGGGAAACCAAATAACTGTTCAAAACAAAAGGCAGAGAACCTCTTGGATCATTCGTACGAGCACGTAAAGGGCTATCCGATACCGGGCATCCAGCTCTTCGGCGGGCTGGAGTGGAGATCCTAAGGCCTATAGAAGCGGGGCCGGCGTCGAAGCCGGCTCCGTCTACAAAATATTTCTTATGTCTGCCCAATCCAGGGCCCTCGAGGAATGAAAAGGAGGTGGCATGAAACCGGGTGAGTTGGTCAGACGTGTGTTTTTCCCGGGTGTGGTTTTCCTGGCCGCGCTCGCTCCGCCCGCCTCGGCAGGCGCTGAATACCCGTTTTCGTTCGAGGACGCCATGGGCCGTACGGTCCAACTCGAGGAAAGACCGGCCCGTGTGGTCTCTCTTTCACCTTCTGCCACCGAGGTAGTGATCGGGCTGGGCGCAGAGGACGTGCTCCAGGCGGTTACTTATCATGACGAAACCCTCCCGGGGGTGAAAAGGCTCAAGGTGGTAGGCGGGTTTTTCAGACCCTCTGCGGAGGCGGTTCAGGAGTGCGATCCGGACCTGGTTGTTTGCTCTTCGCTTCAATACAAGCATCTATCGCATCTTTCCCGCTCCGGAGTCCGGCTGGTCTTTATGGAGACCGAGAGCCTCTCCCAAAGCTATGAGAATATCCGGCTTCTCGGACGAATCGTGGACCGGGAGGATGAGGCCGAGGCCATGGTCAAAAAGATTCAAAACCAGATCGGCTTAATCCGTGAGAAGGTCTCCCGCATTCCGCCGGATCAAAGAAAAAGGGTCATGCGCCTCATGGGCGGGGGGCAAGTGACGGCGCCCGGGGACGACTCCTTCCAGAACGAGATGATTCGGGCCGCGGGAGGCCTCCAGCCCAGGCTGGGCCGAAACGGAGCCGTCGTCCCTGTGGACCTGGCGTCATGGAAGGCCTTCGATCCCCAAGTCGTCTACACCTGCGGCGGAGAGGGCCGGGCCGCCGTCCAAAGGCTTGACCGCCCGGGATGGAAGGATGTGGAGGCGGTTCAAAAGGGCCGAATTTATGACTTTCCGTGTGAACTGACCTGCCGGGCTGCGGCCCACACCGGGGACTTTGTCGCCCGGCTGTCCTCGCAGATCTACCCCGAGTTCTTTTCGCGGGATGAAAATCTGGTGCATGAGGAAAGAGTCCTGGACGCCAAAGAGATCCGGCTGCCGCTGCCTTATGTGAAGCGGGCCCGGATCCTCAGAAGCCGCATCCATGATTTCATCAACAAGACCCTGGTCCTGGACTTTACCGCCCCCATGAGAATCTTTTCCACGCTGGAGGGAGAGCGAAGCGGAGTGATTTCCGCGGGGAATCACTTCTCGCCGCCCCCCACTTGGGCCCTGGGTCATACCCTCGGCCTGGAAGCCATGCGCGAACGGATCTACGGGGTTATAGGCAGAGAAAAGGAGAGCGCCTCTTTTCTTTTCACCGGTGCGGACATGGACAACCTCTCCATTCAGGTGGAAAGCTTCAGGGAAATGACCGCTGCGGCACTGGTAACCGCGGGCGTACGCTCAAACGCGGTACGCATGTCCCGGGACCAGGGCCGTTACTATGAGCCCGGCACCATCAACATCCTTGTTCTGACCAACATGCGGCTCACGCCCCGGGCCATGAGCCGGGCGGTGATAAGCGCCGCCGAGGCCAAGACCGCCGCTCTCCAGGATCTGGATATACGCAGCCGGGAAAATCCCCTGCTTTACCAGGCCACGGGCACCGGCACTGACAACCTCCTTGTGGTGGAGGGCAGAGGAGAGCGCATCGACAATGCCGGCGGGCACTCCAAGATGGGTGAGCTCTTGGCTCATGCGATATATAAGGGAGTAAGGGAGGCCGTTCGGCTTCAAAACGGAATTACCGCGGACCGCTCCATCATATCCAGGCTCGCTGAACGCGGCATCTCCCCTTATGAGCTGGCGGCCTCCTGTCCCTGGGAACACAAAGACCCCCTCCAAAGGCTCAAGCGCCTGGAACAGGCCCTGCTGGATCCCCGTTACGGCGGCCTTATGGCCGCCGCCTTGGCCCTGAGCGACCAAGCGGAAACGGGGCTTGTCCGGGACTTGACCTTTTTTCAGTCCCAATGCCTTTCAGTCGCCCGAGACCTGGCCGGGAGGCCTGTGGAGCCCCTCCAAGACCTGGTGGCGGGCGATTTCCCTGAACCCTTGGCCATGGCCCTGAACGCGTTGTTGAACGGTATCGCGGAGGAGGAAAAGTAGGGAGGGCGTCTAGAAGGTCAAGGACTTTTTCGGTTGACCACCACCAGGCCGATGCTCACCAGGATCAGGGCGGCAATGAGCTCCGGCTGAATCAACTCGCCGAGAAGCAGGGCTCCGCTGATAAACACGCCGAAGACGGGAGTCATAAAGGTAAAGCTGTGGAGCAGGCTCACCCGGTACCTATGGATCAGCTCGAACCAGACCAGGTAGCTGAGGAAGGCCACTATCACGCATTGGAAAAAAACCGCTCCCATTGTGGCAAATGAGAGGCCCTTGACCGGCTCGGTCTCGAAAAGGGCGCTCAGGGCGAAGAGCAGCGGGGCTGAGAAAAGAACCTGGTAGAATAGGGTCTGAAGGGGTACGGCCCGGTGAGCGAGATACCTCTTTATGTATACC
>JBKHIW010000199.1:0-4552 GCA_046538465.1 Desulfobacteraceae bacterium
CTGCCCTTGTAGTTTCAAGGGGTTACTTCGTTCCCAGCGGCGGCTGAGCGGGTTTTTGCGAAGCCGTCAAAAAAACAAGAACCGAAGCCGGTCCCTGGAATCCAGCCTGTGAATGCCTGCGCTTCGGGCGGCCTCCGTAGCCTCCCTGAACTCCTCGGCCGTCAGTCTCCTGTTTATAATCGCGTCCCCATGAGCACCGCCGCAGGGACGGTACTGATCCATGACATTGACATATGTATCCGGAGAAATCTCCCGGGCGATAAAGTCCATCACCCGGCGCGTGTCGGCGACACCCCCCGGCATAACCAAGTGCCGCACCAAGAGTCCGCGCCGGGCCACTCCCCTCTGGTCGATCTCCAGGTCGCCCACCTGCCGGTGCATCTCCTTCAGGGCCTCTTTCGCTACCTCAGGATAATCCGGGGCATGGCAGAATCTATCAGCCCACCGGGAATCCCAAAACTTGAAGTCCGGCATGTAAATGTCCACCACCCCTTCCAACATCCTGAGGGTCTCGACCTTGTCATACCCGCTGGAATTGTAAACCAAAGGGATGCTTAGGCCGTCCTCCGCGGCCGCCGTCAGGGCCTCCAGAACCTGGGGCACTACGTGTGTGGGGGTGACGATGTTTATATTATGGCACCCCTGCCCTGCTAGCTCCAGCATGAACCCGGCCAACCGCTTTGCTGAGACGTCCACCCCTTGGTTTCCGTGGCTTATCTCCTCATTCTGACAGAAGACACAAAGGAGGCTACAGGAGCTTATAAATATAGCCCCTGAGCCGTTCCTTCCCACCAGGGGAGATTCCTCTCCGAAGTGGGGACTGTAGCTCGCCACCCGAGCAAGGCGGCCTATCCTGCAATAACCCACCTCGCCTTCGAGCCTGTTCACACCACACTCGCGAGGGCAGAGCCTGCATGATGCCATCATCCGGACAGCCCTATCGGCCCTTTCCGCCAGCTCCCCGCTCTCCGCCAAATGCGAGTATGAAGGTCCCATTAACGCGCCCCTGGGATTATTGACGGTCTCGCAAAAACCCGCTCCACCGCCGCTGGGAACCTCGTAACTCCTTGAAACTATTAGGGCAGATAACCAGCTCAGGGGCTTTTTGCAACTCCGTCATTATTGACTCAGACCGCAAAAAAAAGAACACGCCTCCTCGGCCCATTCAAGCCGCTGCGGGGAGGCGCCTTAGAAAAGCATTTACAGCGGGCGTTAATCCCTCGCACCGCCGAAAATGCGCAGCATTAGGAGAAAGAGGTTGATAAAGTCCAGGTACAGGGAGAGCGCTCCTAATATAGCCCCCTTCCGGATCACGCCCGCTTCCAGCCCGGCGGGTTGTGTAAGCGCCATATTCTTGATCTTCTGGGTGTCGTACGCAGTGAGCCCTACAAACACAAAGACCCCTATATAGCTAACGATCATGCTGACAGCACTGCTCTGGACGAACATATTCACCAAGGAGGCGATAATAATGCCTATCAGCCCCATCATCAAGAAGCCTCCCCAGGATGTCAGGTCCTTCTTGGTGGTCCATCCGTAAATGCTGCAGGCGACGAAGGTTCCGGCGCAGATAAAAAAAGTACTGACAATGGAGGCCCCGGCATATACCAAGAAAATGAATGAGATGGTCACGCCGTTGAGCCCCGCATAAAGCACGAAAAGGGATGTGGCCGTACCCGCACTCATCCGGTTGACCATCCCGCTGATGGAAAAGACCAGGGCCAATTCCGCTATGATCAGCCCGAAAAAAATAAGGCTGTTGCCGAAGACCAGCCCCCGGACGGCCGGAGTATGAGCTACCAGATAAGCCACCACACCGGTGAGAGCCAAGCCGACTCCCATCCAATTGTAGACGCTCCTTACATAGTCGTTTACCAGTACCTGGGTTTTCTCCCTGGCGGCAAGCGCAGTATTCGCCATTTATTTTTCTCCTCCTCTGTTCCTTGTCTTAATCAATAGAGCCCTTCTCGCTGTGGAACGGCCCTGAGGCGATGGGCAGGTACTCATCACTACACCCCCCGCCCGGGTTATAATTATAATGGCGAGGCCGCGGACTTCAAGCCGTAAACGCCCAAAAGCCGCACGGCCCGTTCCCACACCTCGTCGACTTGGATAAGATCCATACACCAAGCCTCCGGCCGCTCGCAGAACTCCTGGTTACACCCCCGGCAGGGTACGTCCCTGCAAACCACCTCCACACGCGGGCCTACAGGCCTCCATGTGTGAGGGAAGGTAGGCCCGAAAAGGGAAATCGTGGGGCAGCCCACCGCCGCCGCCAGATGACCCGGGGCCGAGTCGTTCCCGATAAACAAGGAAGAGAGCCGAAAGAGCTCTGCCAACTCCAAAAGATCGAGCGAGGTGGACCTAAAAGCCGGGGCGGACTCCATACCCTGCTCCACCAGATCCAGGAGCTCTTCTTCGCCCGGCCCGCCCACTAAGAAAAAGCCGCACCCGTATGCGGTCTCCAGCCTCCGCGCCAATTCCGCGAATCTCTCCGGCCGCCACTGTCTGAGTTTCGTGCGTGCGCCCGGATGAATGGCCACTACCGGCTCCCGGATACAGCCCCCCGACCGGGTCAGCATACGTGAGACCTTTGCCTTCACTTCAGCCGGTACGGATAAAGTGAACTCCTTCCTAAGGCCCTCCATTCCCAACAGCTTCAAGGCCTCCAACTGGTCTTCCACCACGTGCCGCGAAGCAGGATCGGAATCCACGAAACGGTTCATCAGAATCCGGGACAAGTTGCTCGCCTGGGAATGCGTGATCCTGACCGAGGCCCCGGTCAGGAAACAAAGAAACGCCGCCCGGTCGCCGTAGGTGAAATCGATCACCACATCATAACGCTCATGTCTCAATTTTTGGATTAACTTAATTTGATAATTTATTGATTTCCAATTAAGTTTTTTGGCTAAATTGTAATCATAAGCCCAGGTGCGTCTAACCCATGGATTGTGTGAGAGAAAAGCCTCAGTCCCTTGGTTGACCAGTACGTCGATAGACCATGCAGGGGCCTTTTTCTTCAAGTTCTCCACCACAGGCAGGATGCTCAGGGTATCCCCTATGTACCTGAGCTTTACCACCAATATGTTTTTTTGTGCCTCTTTTCTCATTTCTCTGCGTAACGACGGAGCTCAAGAAGCTTGGCATACTTCAAAAACGACCCTCCGGCGTTCATGACTGATATAACCAGTCCGTCGAATCCTACAAGAAAGCCCAACTCGAGGAAATAAGTACGGAAAAACATCCAGCCCCCGTGTAAGACAGGATAAAGGGGGTTGATCGAACGTCCTTCCTCAAACATGGCCCTTGCAGCCAGATCGGAGTAAGCCTCCATCTTGGCCGCCAAGTCGGAATAGCTCCTAAAGCTGCGGTGTTCTATAGGTTCATCAAGCGCCTTCACCTCTCCCCGCCTCACCACCCAGCCCTCATGAACCAGACGGCCGTCAAAGGCTCCCGCCCGTCTATCCACCAGCCTAACCACCCTGTCCGGCCACCAGCCGCACCGTCTAATCCAGCGGCCGTGCAGAAGATTCTTCCGTCGGAAGCTGAAGGCTGTAACCCCTTCCTTTGCTCCTTGAACGGCTCCTGCTGCGGCCCGGGCCGTCTCCGGCGGGAGGCTTTCATCCGCGTCAAGTACCAGTACCCAGTCGTTCAGACATTGATCCACTGCGAACTGCTTCTGCGCTGAGAACCCCCGCCAGGGCTCCTCAAAGACCCGCGCCCCCATCTCCCGGGCAATTAAAACCGTGCTGTCCGTACTCCCGGAATCCACCACCACCAGGTCTCCTGCAAAGGCGACGCTGGAAAGGCATGCGGGCAGGCGGTCCTCCTCATCCCTTGTAATTACCGCCACTGATATCCCGGGAGCTTTTTCCATATCCAAACCCAAAATAACCCTGGAATTCCCCCAGGACCTGGCTATATATCCTTACGAGCGAGGGAGTTCAATAGCAGTGTAAGGGGGCGGTCCTCTTCGCACTTGCCGGCGAACCTGATGGGCCCTGGTCGGCGGTAGTCGTCAGGACCGGGATGGGCGGCCAGCCACTTGTCGCGAAGGGCTTCGACTACCCGGAAGGCTGTTGATTCCAGGTCTACAATGCTCTTTTCCAGCACCAAGGTGAGCCTCCCTTTCCTCTCCTCTAGACGCATCATTGGCGCTATGGGGATGCCGAGCGGCTCCCATTTGGAAAAATCCAACTCCAGGTTCCTTATGGCCGCCATCTGCCCGGTGGCCCTGTTGGCTATCAGGCTGAACACGCACAACCCAAGGTTGTAAGTGTAGTTGCAGTCGAACTGGGTGGGGTCGTTTCCCCTTCCGTCGTAGCCGTAGAAGTGAGTCTGTATCTTGAACTCCGGCACCGACTTCTTGAAGATCTTTTCAACCGCCTTGGGAGCCCGGGCCTCGTCCGTTATGAGACCCGCCCTGGCCAGCTCTTGGCCCAGGGTCTTCCTGGACATTATGGCCTCGCGCCTGAGCAGGAGTCCGTCACCGTCGTAATTTGAAAAAAGCACCGGTCCGTATTGATCCGGATCCAGACCTTCCTTTTCCATT
>JBKHIW010000200.1:0-4547 GCA_046538465.1 Desulfobacteraceae bacterium
TTAAGCCGCGCCCTGGCCATGCCCACATATCTCTCCAGGCTTCAAGTCCTGTCCTTGGGCGAAAAAACCCTGGATCTGCTGGACAACATGAGCTTTTATATCATGTGCTTAGCCCTGATAATCGGTGCGGTCATCATCCTAAAGGCCATCTTCACAGGAATTCTCACTGAAAGAAGACTACCCTCGAGAGAAAGCGGGTACAGACATGCCTGAGTCGACCATACTGGCCGCAGTGGCCAACTCGGACACTGGATGGCACGCCGGTCGGGAAGCAGTCAAGACCTCCTTCGCATTGAGGGGAAGACTGGTGGTGGTTTCCGTGGTACCCGCATATTGCGGCAATATGGATCTTCTCCACATCAGGAATCCGAACAAGACCTTTTCATCTCCGCACGAGGAAGTCCTGGCCGGGATCAAGAAGGAGGCCGAGTCCGCGGCGATCGTTGTAAAGACAATCCTGGAGCAAGGTGAACCCTATGAAAGGATTGTGGATGTCGCCGAGGCCGAGCGGGCGGACATGGTTGTCATCGGCAGCGGTCGGCGGAGCCTGATCGAGCGATCCATCTTGGGAAGCACCGCGGCCAGAGTGGTCGGATACTGCTCGTGCGATGTCATGGTCGTGCCACTAGGGACCAGCGTGGATTTCAAAAGCATCCTGGCGGCTGTGGACGGATCAATATACAGTCGAAACGCTGCTATCAAGGCTGTTCAAATCGCAAAGGATTTCGGTAGCATAATGCAAGTTTTAAATGTCATCGACGTGCCCCCGGAGTACTATCTACACGAGTCCATCATGGAGGCCATGGTGGCAAAATCAAGGCGGGAGCTGGAGACCATCCGAGAATCCTCAGCTGAAAAAGGAGTGGTTCCTGATGTTATTGTAAAGCACGGAGAGGCCTATCGCACAATTGTGGATACTGCCAGGGACTGCCGAAGCGACCTCATTATCATGGGCTCCCATGGTAGATCAGGGATACGCAGGTTGCTCATGGGCAGTGTAGTGGAAAGGGTCCTGGCCCATGCCCCCTGCCCGGTGCTGGTGACGCATCCCTGAAACCGCTATGAAGCAGTTGTCCTTGCGCTTCCTGAGGTTGTATCCAAAACAAAGCTCGTCTATTATAAAGCAATAGATATAGAGGCCTGCTCCCCATGGTCGTCTCTAAGGAAAACCGTGTAGCGGCCTGCCGTCTTCATGTTCATGCCAACGAAGGACGTGCCGGATAACAGACAGCAAGGTAAGCCCTGCCCCAACACAAAAAGGCGGTAACCAATGCGGCTCAAGATCAGCATCCGCAGGAGAATCATCATTACATTTGTCGTCTTCATGGTGATAAGCGGGGTAGTCTGGTCCCTGGGATATTACCGTTATTATCTCCTGAATAGGAAACTGGAGCTGATAGAAAGCAAGGATAGGCTGCTCAACACCGTCCTGGAAATCCGCCGCTATGAAAAAAACTACTTCCTTAACCTGGATACCAAGGACCTGAGGGAAACGCTGGACTACACAGAGATCGCCGGGCAGCAAGTTAGGGCTATCATCCAACACTATGCAAAGTATGCCCTCACCCCCAACCTTGAAAGCCTGGAGGATAATCTAAACACTTACCGCCGCCTGATGAAGAGCATGCTGGAGTCCCACGAAATAAGCGGGGCCCTGAAGCTGGAGCACGATATCTTGGCCGCGCTGCCGGGGCGAATGGAACGAGTCCGGGTCCTGGGAAAAGAAATCACCGATGAGGTTGAGAGCATGGTGGCCAGAGAACGCAGATATGTGGCCGAACTGGTCCAGAGCTCGGAAACCTATCTCATTTTCGCCCTGTGCGCCATCATCGGAGTGTCTCTGGCAACGGCCTTGTTTCTGATCTTCAATATCAACCGTCCCCTCAAGGCCCTGGGCATGGCCATCAAAAAGCTCTCCGAGAGGGACTACCGAAATATACCCCCCATATCCACGGGTGACGAGTTCGAGCACCTGGTAACCAGCATAAACGAGATGCTCCAAGAGCTTCACAGACGAAGCGAACAGCTGATCCAGAGCGAGAAGGTGGCCTCCCTCGGCACACTGACCTCCGGAGTGGCCCATGAGCTGAACAACCCGCTCAATAACATTAGCACCTCGGTCCAAATACTGCTGGAAGAGCTGGGGGAAGGGGATTTGGACTACCAGAAGGAGCTTCTGGCGGAGACGGAAAAGCAGGTGGAGCGGGCAAGGGATATAGTAAAGGCGCTGCTGGAGTTTTCCAGGCAGCGATCCTTCAGTCTAAAGGAGGTGAGATTCGCGGACCTGGTGGAGCAGACCCTGAAACTGATCCGCGGCGAGATACCGTCCCATATACATTTACAGGTGGAGGTCCCCGAGGACATCAAGGCGGACATGGATCCGAGAAGAATCCAGCAGGTTTTGCTCAATCTGATTCTAAATGCCTTTCAAGCCATGGAAGACCAAGGAACCATGCGCATCAAGGCGTCCAGAACGGGAGACGGCAGGGAGTTCTGGTTTGATATTGAGGATAACGGCAAAGGGATTGATCCTCATGACCTTCCAAAAATATTTGATCCTTTCTTCACCACAAAAGAGGTCGGCAAGGGCTCGGGGCTGGGGCTCTCCGTCTCCCAAGGGATAGTGGAGCAGCACGGCGGCCGCATCGAGGTGCGAAGCGAGGTAGGCAAAGGCACCACTTTTCGGGTATACTTGCCCCTGCGAGCGGACGCGGCATTGATCAGCAATTGGTCTAAGCCGGAGGAGCTCTCTTACGGCTAGAAGAGGTCTGGTCCTTTGGACAACGAGCACTGCGCCATACTGGTGGTGGAGGACGAGGAGCCCGCCCTCAAAAACCTCACGAGGATACTGAGCAAGGAGGGTTATCGAGTAACAGGCACGGCCGAAGGCCGACAGGCCCTAGAGTATTTGGCCACGCGCTCATTCGATCTGGTAATCACGGACCTCCGTATGCAGGGAGTAGACGGCATGGAGGTCTTGGCCGAGACCAAGAAGCTCCAGCCCTATACCGAGGTAATAATGATCACCGGTTATGCCACCGTGGACAGCGCGGTACAGGCTATGAAGCAGGGGGCCTATCATTATATAGCCAAGCCTTACAAAATTGATGAAATCCGCAGAGTATCCCATGAGGCACTTTTGAAAAGGAGCCTGCAGCTGGAAAATGCAGAGCTCAGAGAGGCCCTGAGGAAATCCCAGGACTTCCCCTCCATTATGGGGAAGAGTCATGCCATGCGGAACGTATTGGATACTGTGCGCCAGGTCGCCCCATCGGACGCCAACGTGCTCCTCCTTGGAGAGAGCGGAACAGGTAAAGAGCTGGTGGCAAGGGCGATTCATCGGCTGAGCTCAAGATCAGGGAAGCGCTTCGTGGCCTTCAACTGCGGATCTTTTACCGAGGAGTTGATGGCAAACGAGCTTTTTGGTCACGAAAAGGGGGCGTATACCGGTGCGGACGCCGCCCGAAAAGGGCTCCTGGAATCCGCCCACGGTGGCACGGTTTTCCTGGACGAAGTAGGTGACATGCCCCTGAGCATGCAGGTGAGGCTCCTTCGGGTCATCCAGGAAAAGGAAGTGCTCCCGGTAGGGGGCGTCCGGCCGGTGAGTGTGGACCTGCGCTTCATCGCCGCCACCCACAGGGATCCCAAAGAGGAGGTGAAAAAAGGATCTTTCAGGCGAGACCTCTACTACCGCTTAAACGTGGTGACCATACCCCTTCCCCCGCTTGCCGATAGGGAGGGCGACATTCCCTTGCTGGCTCACCACTTCCTAGCACAAAAGGCCCGGGACATGAACAAAGATATCAAGGAGATAGACTGGGAGGCCATGGAGCTCTTGTGTAGATACGGGTGGCCCGGCAATGTACGAGAGCTGGAAAACGTGATCGAAAGGGCCCTAGCCTTGTCAACCGGCCCGGTAATAAAGGCCGAGCACCTTCCAGACTACATCCAAAGCCTCTCCGTGGAAACTTACAGGTGCAGCCCTTCCCAGATACCAACCCTGGAAGAGCAAGAAAAGCGATATATCTCGTGGGTCATGGAGAGGGTCGGTGGAAACAAGACCCAAGCCGCAAAAATCATGGGTATCGACCGGGTCTCCCTGTGGCGCAAAATCAAGCGCTACGGTCTTGAAGAGGAGTAAAGGCCCTCCAAAAGCCAGATCCCCATCCCCATAAACCATCTCTCGGGTCATGTTGACGCAGGTGTCTCGCTCATACCTGCGGGCGTATTGAATCTCTGCAGTGCCAAGACTACCATAAACAGGACAAAGCCGGCCGCATCGGCCCAGTACTCCGGCCACAAAAGCCCGGCGCTGGCCAGCCACAACAAAATTGTCTCCGGCCAAGTGGCCTCGCGAATGAGACGCCTGTCCAGGGCGGCTGCAAAGGAGATAAGGCCCAATGTGGTAACCACTATGGTCAACCACACCTCCCAGTGAAGCAGCTCGTAGCTCCCCGCCATTCCTAAGAGCGGCCGGTAAGCCATGATAATGGGGATAATATAAAGGGCCTTGGCCAGCTTCCAAGAAGTAAAGGCTGTCTGCATGG
>JBKHIW010000201.1:0-4514 GCA_046538465.1 Desulfobacteraceae bacterium
CCAAGGGAGGCGTTCCCCCTGATCCCCATCAGGAGGTTGTTGAAGTTGTGGGCTATCCCCCCGGCCAGCGTCCCCAGGGCCTCCAGCCTCTGGGCTCTAAGAAGCTGCTTTTCCAGATTTTTCTTCTCCTTACCCGCCTTCAGCCTCTCGGTAACGTCCCGTCCTGAGCCCCTGACCGCCACGGGCCTCCCCTCGGAATCAACGACCAGGTGGTTGCGATACTCCACCACAAACTCCCTGCCGTCCCTGCCCATCACGTTCATCAGGCCTTCGTCTTTTCCCTTGGCCAGGACCCGCTTCAGGTAGGACTCAAACTCCGCCCTATAGCGCTCGGGGAGCACGTGCTTTATATTGAGCCCCCGGAGCTCTTCAACATCGAATCCGTAAGTCGCCCAAGCCCGGTTCGTCTCCAGGATGTACCCCTCCAGGTCGTGGAGGTAAAGAAAATCCGAGACATTGTCAAAGATGTCCCTGTAGCACCTCTCGCTCTCCTCCAGGGCGGCCTGGGCCCGCTTTCGTTTATCCACCTCCTGCTTCAGGCGCTCATTGGCCTTTACAAGCTCGGTTGTCCGCTCCTCCGAGCCGGGAACGGATGCCTCATCGACATTTACACATTCAGGGTTCTTTCGCTCCGACTCTTCCAAGACATCCTCCTCTTCCGGCCGCCTACCCGAAAATCTCTTCCATACGCTTCATAAAGTCCCTATAGATCTGATAGTGCTCGGTCTCCTGGTATTCGATCTCCTTGATCGGAGTCTGATCAAAACTGTAGATCAACCCCCCGGAACAAGCCAGGAGAATAGGGGAATGAGTAGCTATTATGAATTGCGCGTGCCCGGCCCCTCCGGTCTCTTCCAACAGCTCCAAAAGGCCCAGCTGGGTCCTGGGGGAAAGGGCGGTCTCCGGCTCGTCCATAAAGTATAGGCCCTTTTTCCGGTACCTGGACCGGAAATAACTCATCAGGGACTGGCCGTGGGACTGGGTCATGAGAGAGTTCCCGCCGTAGTACTTCAAGGAGCCTGGATCTGCAGCAGCCCACTCGTCAAGGTTCCTGGCGAAATCGTAAAACTTTTCCGAGCAGAAAAAGGAGCCCGGTACCGGCCCGTCCACCCAATCAACATCCAGGTAGCGCCATAGGAGCTCCTCGTATGGATTTATCTCGTAGCGGGTTGTCTCCACGGTCTTCCATATATGGATCCCGCACCTCTTAGCAATGGCCCTGAGCAGAGTGGACTTGCCGCTTCCGTTCTCCCCCACAAAAAAGGTGACCGGTGCTGTGAATGCAAGCTCCTTGGTCTTTTGAAACCTCTCCAAGTTGAACGGGTAGCAGGACTCGGTCGGGTACTCCTCCCTCAAGAGCCTTATCCTCCGAATGTGCATGAAGCACCTCGATCCACAGAAAGCAGTGTAAACCTTGTTTCCACTCTAGGCGAGTCAGCCCTTGGTGTCAACGCAGGCCGAATCGGTCCTCCGCCCGTCCAAACCTAGCCTATCCAGTCCCTTAGAACAGCGAACAACTTGTCCCGCCTTTGATAGTCGGCGCTTCCGCCGTTGAGCATAATCACGAATGAGGCGCCCCCCTCCAAATACCCCGCCAGGGATTTCACATCCCTGAGCGTCCCGGTCTTGTAACAGGCCCCCTGCCTGCATTCCATCAGGTCTCGGTGCGGACGGAAAACCTCCAGCACCCGGATCACATGGCCGGCGGTGACCCTGGTGCGCCTGGAAAGACCGGAGCCCTCCTCCACATGGAGGCCGGTTATCCCTATACCTTCGAGGTATTCCTGCATCACACTCCTGGCCTTTTCCGCCGTAGCGGGGGGCCCGAATCTCTCAGCCCCCATGGTGAGAAATATCTGGTTGGCCATAAAGTTGTTGGAGTACCGGAACATCTTTCGGACCAGGTCCTCCATGGTCCATCCGGACCGGTGCACATACCAGGGCTCAGCCCCATCCAGCTCCCCTCGGGCCCTCCTGACCCCGCCCGAGACCTTTACCCCCTCCCGCTCCAAGAAGGCCCTGACGAGCTCTCCAGCATAGAGAGGGCATACCTCCGGGCTACCGGCCAGGTTGATCCGGGCCTCTCCTTTGACCCTGCTCCCGGATGCCGCCCTCTTCGCTATCGGCGTAAGGGGAGTCTGGGATTCGGCCGGGACCACCCTACCGTCGCCTGTGACCTTAATCTTCGCCGTATTGAAGTTGGCGCAAAGGGCTCCGTTATAGGCGTCATACGGGTTGAGGCTGCAGTTGGTCCCGTGAAGGACCAGGCCCTCCTGGAAGTAGCCCGCATCGACCAGTATGCTGCGCACCTCATCCAGCCCCATGTACCGAAGCCTTCGAACCAGCCTTCTTATTTCCTCTGATACGAGAAGCGGATCGCCCCTCCCCGATAACACCAGGTCCCCTTGAGGGGTCCTGCTGATAACGGTCTCGAACCTGTACTCCGGTCCCAGTACCTCCAAAGCCGCTGCTGCGGTAAAGATCTTCAGTATGGAGGCAGGCACCAGGGCCCGGTCCGTATTATGGGCCACCAAAATCCGCCCGTCTTGATCGGCCGCCATCACCGCCCCGCCTCCGGCAAGCCGACTTATCCCGGATTCGAGCCCTTCTCCCCCCCAGGCCGGGGTGGAGAAGGCCACGGCGATTAGCAGCAAACAAGCCCTTGAGAAAAAACTCACCGCAATCAGGACTCCTCCCCTTTGAGACCCAGCTCTGCGGCCGCCTCCCGCATGCCCATGATGGTGTCGGTTATAAGTTCGGTCAGGTCCACACCCAGCATCTCGGCCCCGCGCTCAATGATGGATCGGTCCACCCCCGCGGCAAACCTCTTATCGTTCCACTTCTTCTTGACCGACTTGGCCTTGAGATCCATCAGGCTCTTGGAAGGCCTTACCAGCGCCGTAGTGACCACAAGGCCGGTCAGCTCATCCACCGCGTAGAGGGTCTTTTCCAGATCGCTCTGCGGCTTTACATCCGAGCATATGCCCCAGCCGTGGCTCACCACCGCGCGTATATACTCCTCGGGCCATCCCCTCTCCCGGAGGATCTCCTCGCTCCTTTTGCAGTGCTCATCCGGATACTTTTCATAGTCCAGATCATGCACCAGCCCTATGACCCCCCACTTTTCCTCGTCCTCCCCGCGCTTCCTGGCCATGTAGCGCATAACCGCCTCCACGGCCAGGGCGTGCTTTATCAGGGCCTCGTTGCTGTTAAACTCCCTTAGTAACGCCAGGGCCTCCTCCCTGGTAGGCGCCTCCGAGCTCATGCCTTTACCTCCTTCCTTGTTCGGTCTCACAGGCCAATGAGGCTACATCCTTTGAAGCCGAATCTCAAGGGAATGCGCACACGTTCCATGCAGCCCGCACTTACAAATTTGAAAGCGATTCTTGACCCCTATTACATAACTCTGCTAAAATATTTATCAACGTTTACAACAGAGTTTCCAGCCACATACACCCCGCCCCTTTCCCTGGAGGACGAACATGCTGGAGGAAACCAGCCCTGAACAACTCCGAAGCGAGATCGCCGATCTAGAGAAGGCCCTGGCGGATCTCCAAGAGAGCGAAAAGGAATACCGGCTGCTCTACGACAGCATTCCAGACGCCATCCTGGTTACGGACAACGAAAGAAGAATAATCCACTGCAACCGGGCCTTCACAAAGCTCTTCGGCTACACCCTCGACGAGATTAAAGGGGAAAAAACGAGTTGTCTCTACCAGGACCAGGCGGAGTTCAGGAAGCTGGGGGAGGCCTTAAAGAGCCATGCCCACTCTGATAAGTTTTTTTACACAGTCGCCTACAGAAAAAACTCCGGGGAGGTCTTCCCGGGCGAGTCCCATGTCTTTTATCTGAGGGACACCTCAGGTAACGTCACGGGGGTCATGGGCCTTATCAGGGACATCACCGACCGGCTGGAGGCCGAGCAAAGGCTCGAGCATTTAAACTCCGTACTCCGGGCCATCCGCGATGTAAACCAGCTTATATTCAGGGAGAAGGACCGGACGGAGCTCCTCACAAAGACCTGCGAGATCCTGATCCAAACCAGGGGCTTTGACCACGCCTGGATCGCAATCCTGGACGAGGAGCACAACCTGCTCTCGGCCCACCAGGCGGGCATCGGCCGGGAGTTCCGGACCTTGACGGCTTTGATGGAGCAAGGCCGCTTTCCCGAATGCGTCTCCTCTATCATGAAGCAAACTGAGCTCTTCTTTGCCCCCGATCTCGACAAATGCGCCGCCTGCCCTTTGGCCCCTAAATACGGAGAAAGCAGAGGCGTCTGCCTCAGGCTCCAATATGCGGAGAAGATTTTTGGCGTGTTGGCCGTGAAATTCCCCCCTGGGAGGGCCTTGGACAACGAGGAGATGGCTCTTCTCCGAGAGGTGGCAGACGACATCGCCCTGGCCCTTCATGCACTGGACCAAGAGGAGGCCCGCAGGCGCGCCGAGCAGGACCTAATGGACCGCGAACAAGAGTTGGCCGAGGCTGAGAGGCGCTACCGCACCTTGTTCGAGCGC
>JBKHIW010000202.1:0-4504 GCA_046538465.1 Desulfobacteraceae bacterium
CCGTAGACTTTGAAGACAAGGGGCGTGAAATCACCCTGGAGGTCGGAAGCATCATACTGGCTACCGGGTTCCAGCTGCTCGACCCCTCCCCTATGACCCAGTTCGGCTACGGAAAGTACCCCGGGGTGGTAACCAGCCTGGAGTTCGAGCGGCTTACCAATTCCACCGGCCCCACAGGGGGAGAAATCCTGGTCAAGGACGAGGAAGGGAGGTTCAGCCGCCCGCCCAAGAGCGTGGCCATACTGCACTGCGTGGGGAGCCGGGATGTCAACTACCACGAATATTGCAGTCGGGTCTGCTGTATGTACGCGCTCAAGTACGCGCACTTGATAAAAGACCGGGTGGGAAAAGATACCGCGGTTTATAATTTCTATATTGACATGCGCTGTTTCGGCAAGGGCTACGAGGAGTTCATGGACCGGGTGCAGTCCGAGGGCGTAAAGCTGATCCGGGGCAAGGCCGCCCTGGTCACGGACCGGGCTGAAGCAGAGGAAGAGCAGGGCCGGCTGATCGTGGTCGCCGAGGACACCATACTGGGGAAAATGATGCGGGTTCCAGTGGATATGGTGATCCTTTGCGCAGCCATGGAGCCCCAGGCGGACGCCCTGGAGACCGCGCGCACATTCGGGATCTCAGTGGGCCGGGATGGGTTTTTCCTGGAGGAACACCCCAAGCTGGAACCGGTCTCAACAGCCACCTCCGGTGTATTCCTCGCCGGCACCTGCCAAGGCCCCAAGGATATCCCCGACACCGTGGCCCAAGCAAAAGGCGCGGCAAGCGAGGCAATAAGCCTGTGCGCGTTCGGGAAGGTTGAGGTGAGCCCGTTGAGCTCCAGCATCGACCCCGACCTATGTACGGGGTGCCAGATCTGCAGAGAGCTCTGTGCATACTCGGCCATAGACTTTGACGAGCTTCGCGGAGTAAGCGTGGTCAACGAGGCCAAATGCAAGGGATGCGGTAGCTGTGCGGCCTTTTGCCCCAGCGGGGCCGCCAAGGTCAGCCAGTTCACGGACCGCCAGATTTTCTCAGAGCTCGAAGGGCTTATGGCCTGAGGGCTGCAAGGAGATCCAAGAGTTCTTCACAAGAGCGGGGAGGAGAGCGAAATGAGCGGACAGGAGCCTGTAATCGTGGCCTTTGTGTGCAATTGGTGCACATTCACCGCAGCCGATCTCGCGGGCACCTCACGGTACAAATACCCTGCAAACGTCCGCTTGGTGCGTATGATGTGCAGCGGGATGGTGGACCCCAAATACGTACTGAAGGCCTTTTTGGAAGGAGCGGACGGCGTGCTTATCGGAGGCTGCCGTCCCGGTGACTGCCATTATATCAACGGCAATTACAAGGCAAGACGCAGGGTGGTTCTCTTAAAAGAAGTTCTGGGCCGATTCGGCCTCGAGGAGGACAGGCTTTGGCTGCGTTGGATAGGGGCAAGCGAGGGAAACCTGTTCGCCGAGACCATCCGCGATATGATCGAGAAGATAAGGGCGCTCGGCCCCACCGAGATCCGGAGGGAAAACATCGCATGAGCCGACCCCTGCATCCCCAGGGGTCTCCAACGTGTTTTGAGGCCGCGCCCTCTCGGCGTAGGCGTTTTCAGGGAGGATTTTGAAATTATGGCCGACTGCGCGAGGCTGAAAGTCGAAAACGGTGCGGTAAACCGGACATTAAGGGATTTGTTCGCAGGCCTTCTGGAAAAAGGGGCGGCGGGGGCTGTATTCGCCCCGGTGCGGCAACCGGACGGCGACATGGTAATGTCGACCCTGATAAAGGAGCCTGGGCAGCTCGAATACCTCGACCCTCTCGCCCCTGTAACTCCGACCAGTGCAGCGCGCCTACTGGCCACGCTCACTTACAGAGACCCGGGTTGCACTATAGCGGCCTTTCTCCGGCCCTGTGATTATAGGGCCTACCTGGAGTTGGTGAAGCTCCGGCAGGCGACGATTGAGCCGGTCCTGGCCGTTGTCCCGGACTGCCTCGGCCGTATGGAAACAAGGGACTTCCTGGCCTTGGCCGGGGAGCACGGTGAAAACACGGGACTGGAGTTTCATCGCCGGGCCGCCCGCGGGGACGATACGCTACCCATGCTGGAGGCCTGCAGGGTGTGCGAGTTCCCCACGCACCCCGGAGCCGATTTGGGGCTCCAGCTTCTGGGCCTGGACATCGAGGATGAAATCTTTTTGTGCGCCGGGACAGAAAAGGGGAGGTCCGCGATGGAGGCACTGGATCTGGAAAACGTCGCGTCCCCGAAAGCGAGATCCGAATCCTTGGACTCCTTGATAAAGGAGCGCACCGCCTCGAGGGACGCCATGCTCAAGGAGTACGAAGAGAAGGTTGACTCCTTCTCCGCCCTCCGACGGACCTTGAGGACCTGCATCAACTGCTACAACTGCCGGGTGGCCTGTCCTGTATGCTACTGCCGCGAGTGCGTGTTCTTGACCGATACCTTCCGTCACGACCCGGAGCAATATATGAGGTGGGCTGAGCGCCGGGGTCATGTCAAGCTGCCGACAGACACGATCTTCTTTCACCTGACCCGGATGCTTCACATCAGTACTCTTTGCGTCGGCTGCGGCCAATGCTCAACGGCTTGCCCAATGGACCTCCCTGTTATGGAGCTTTTCCGCAGCGCCGCGAGCAGGACCCAAAAACGCTTCAACTACGAGCCGGGGCGCAGCGTGGAAGACCCCCTCCCGACAGCCGTATTCGAAGACCAGGAGTTCCTGGAGCTGGGAGCGGATTAGCATGCCGGAGAGGAAACCACATTTTGAGGCTTATACTGCTCCACCGGATTCCCTACAGGAGGTCTCTTAATGGCTGAGAAGAATCAGGTCGCCATCCTTGTCGTAGGTGCGGGCATAGGCGGTATCAAGGCCTCCATAGAGCTCGCTGAACGAGGATGTGAAGTAGTGCTCATAGAATCCTCAGCGTCCCTGGGCGGGATCCTTTCCAAGCTTGATCAGCAGTTCGCTGACAATCACTGCGGCCTGTGCAGAATGCTCCCGGCATGGGAAAGAGACGCCGCTTCAGAGTACTGCATGCGCAAGGGGCTGTTCCACGAGAACATCCGCATCCTCACCATGACAGAACTCATTTCGCTCCGGGGCGAGGCAGGCTCGTTCGAGGCCGACCTGCGAACACGGCCCCGCGGAGTGGATCCCGAGCGGTGCATCGGGTGCGGCAGATGCGAAGAGGTTTGTCAGGTGGAGATCCCCGATTTATTCAATGAGGCCTTGGGCAAGGTCAAGGCCGTTCACCGGGCGGTCCCCCACAACGTCCCCTTCTCTTACGTCATAGACTTTGACCACTGCACCCGGTGCGGCGAATGCGTGGAGGTCTGTCCTACAGGAGCTGTGAATCTGGAGACGGGGCCGTCGGAGCAAACCCTGGAGGTGAGCTCGGTGATACTGGCCACCGGATGCGGCCTCTACCGGCCCGGGGACGAGGATCCATATAAGTACAACCAGCACCCGGACGTGGTTACCGCGCTCGAGCTTGAAAGACTCCTCAGCGGCACCGGACCCACCGGCGGCCGCTTGGTAAAACCCTCCAACGGCGGGCCTGTCCATAGAATCGCATGGATTCAATGCGTAGGTTCGCGAAACAAGCGGCTGGGCCGGGACTACTGCTCTTCCATATGTTGCATGTTCGCCCTCAAGGAGGCCCTGCTGGTCAAGGAGCAGGCCCCGGATACAGAGGCCGCCGTCTATTATATGGATCTCAGGGCCTACGGCAAGGAAGGCTACCGGTATCAGCTCCAGGCCGAGGAGGCGGGCGTGGAGCTGATAAGGTGCAGGATCCCTTCCGTGGAGCAGGGAGCGCAGGGAGAGCTCTTCATAAAGTACTATGACGAGGAGCGGGGATGCATAAAGGAGCGCCTTTATGACATGGTGGTGCTCTCCACCGGCCAGGCGGCCTCTCCCGTGCTGGAGCGTGCTGCAGAGGCCGCGGGAGCGGCCTTGAACGAATTCGGCCTCGGAGACGCTCGAGGCGCGGAACGCGTGGAGACGAACAGGGCCGGCGTCTATTGGTGCGGCTCCTCCACCGGGCTGCAAGAGATCGCCGAAACGGTCTTGCAGGCCCAAGCGGCCGCCTGCCTTGCCGCGGGCCGGGCCCTCCCTGCCCTCCCTGCCTCCTCGAGCGAAAAACACCTAGAGGCTCGACCCCTGAGGGACGTATCCAGGGAGAAGCCCAGTGTCGGGGTGGTCCTCTGCAAGTGTTTCAACAGCCAAGAAAAAGACCTGCCATGGGAGGCCGTGCAGGACAGGATCTCCTCCATGCCGGGTGTGACCCGGCTGATTGAGGCCGACCGGCTATGCCTGGCCGAAGGGCTCAGACAGGCCTCGGATGAGCTGGCCGGCGAAAAAATCAACCGAATCGTGATCGGCGCCTGCGCGCCCCATGTTTACGCCGGACGGTTGAGGTCTCTGGGCCCGGAATGCGGCCTGTCCGAGGACCTGGTGGAAGTAGTGGACCTGAGAGGCGCAGGCCTCGCCCCGGGAGACTT
>JBKHIW010000203.1:0-4482 GCA_046538465.1 Desulfobacteraceae bacterium
TTCATTCTACGACGCCCTGGAGCGAAAGACCGCCGGCGCGGTGAGGGGCTCCATCTCCAACGCGAGCCGCCTGAGCCAGGCCATAGTGCTGAGCGCATTGCGATCTGAAAGATATGCTGAAGAAAAAGAGGAGAAATACAATACCCTCAAACAGAGGGCGGAAGAAGTGAAAAGAGTTCTTTCAGATCCCAAATACAAAGGGGCTTGGGATGCCTATCCCTTCAATTCCGGGTACTTCATGTGCCTGAGGCTCAAGACTGTGGACGCTGAAAGCCTTCGAGTCCACCTGTTGGAGGACTATGGGGTGGGTCTTATAGCCCTGGGAAAAAGCGATCTTCGTATAGCATTCTCCTGCATAGAGAGATCAGACGTCCAGGAGCTGTTCGACATTATTCTCCGGGGAATACGGGATCTAGAATAGATGTGGTGGAAAAACGCGGATAAGCTCATAGAAGACATCGGCCGGGAGGGATGGTCCGCGGATTTGCCCAGTGACCGCGGCTTCTGGAAATGGCTGATGGAGTGGATAGAGGAAAACGTTCTATCCCCGTTCTTGAGCCGATTCGTCAAGCAGGTTGATGAGATCATCGAAATCAACCCGGAGTTGTCTGAAAAAGACATCCTGGCAACAGCGACCTTCCACATGGTGGACTTCCTGGGCGCCCACTCCGCTTCAGTCCGGATTTACGATCCCTATACTGAGCAAATGCTCTCTTACGGCTCCTATCCGTCCAAGGAAGAGGACAGGGAGACATATATTCCCCTGGAGCGCACAGTGGCCGGCGAGGTGGTCAGAAGCAGGCAGCCCTATCTGGTCCCGGACATTGAAAAGGAAGAGCGTTACAGGGATAAGGAGGCCACGGCCGATAAAGGGATCCACTCCATGATGGCCATTCCCGTGGAGATCCCCAGATTTTTCCCTCATGAAAGGGACGCCGTGGGGGTGATCCAGATATACTTCCCGGAGAAAAACCGGAGATTCACAACCCTGGAGATCGAAGCGGCAAAAGTTATGAGCCGGCGGCTCAGCTTTGTAATCGCACGCAAGAAAATCCTTTATCTTTACGCCATGAACGAAAAAAAAGAGACCATCGTACGAAACATCTTCCTCAAGCTGGGCTCCAGGGAAGGCGTAAAGATGAAGGATGTTTTCAATCAGGTCATTCCGGAGCTGGCGGATATAATACACGTGGAGAGCTGTGCGCTCTTTTCAGTGGACCAAGACTTGGAAAACGCGGTGCTGGAAGCCGGCTACCCGGACACTGTGGGCTATCACGGGATCGGCAAGCGGTTTCCGGTGAGCAGCGAACCCGCTTTTGAGCTGATCCTGGGAAAACGGGAATACGTGGAGGAGTCTCCTTATGAGATCGTCACCCCTTCCTATCTTCTAGTCACCGACCCGCAGAAGAGCGAGCTGGTCTCCAAGTCTGTAAAGCGCTTTGCAGCCAACCACAATACAAACTCCATCCTTTACATACCTCTCAATATAGGCGGTGAAATCACCCATTTTATGACATTCGACGCTCTTGACCAGCGGCAGAGGTACACCGAGGACGAGATCGAGGTCTTCCTGTTTCTGGGCAGAGAGCTGGTAAAGGCCCAGAGGATGGAGCATCTTGACGACACGCTCCATGATTTCAAGAACCCGGCCATCGCCACCGCAGGATTCGCCAGGCGCCTGAAACAGCTGTTGAACGCCGAGGTCTCGGAAAGAGACGATGCGAAGATCAAGCATTACGTAGAGATACTGCTCGAAGAGACCAGCCGTCTCCAAGAGATGGCCCTCAGCATATATCAGGTGGGCGAAGAGCAGGTGGTGAACCTGAGTGACGTGGCCCGATATCGATTTGAGATCAACCAGGAGGCGATCAAGGAGCAGCTAAAGCAGAACGTTACCCTGGAAAACGGCCCTTACGAGGAGAACTTATGGGTTCGTTGCTATCCTATTCACCTGGAGCGGGTCCTGGACAACCTCTTGAACAACGCCACGAATGCGGTGCCTCTCAGAGGGGGCAAGCTTGCGGTTCGAACCTATAAGGAAGACAATTGGGCCTGCGTGGAGATCACCAACACCGGAGTGATTTCGGACGAAGACCGCAAGCGGCTGCTGGAAGGGGAAGGCCGCGGCCGGGGTATCTACATCACACACCGGATAATTCGTCTGCTCAAGGGGCGACTGGATATCCATACAGATAGAGACTCCACCACCCTGCTGGTACGCCTCCCGCTCGCCCAAAAACAAGAGGCCTAGTATCCAAATTCCATGTCAAATTGCGAAAACTCCCCCTTCCTCGGTGATCGTGGCGGAGGGACATGTTCTTTTGGTTCGGTTCCTTCCAGAAAGGCCTGGAACACAGTGCCCTTTGAGTGGGGGCCGGCGAGCAGGCCTTCTTTCTTGTCGATCTTGACGAAGACAACGCCTTCAGGCACGGTAAAGTCTTCCACCGGCTCGCCTTTCAGGGCTTCCTGCATAAAATACAGCCATATGGGACCGGCGGCCCGGGACCCGGTTTCGCCTTTTCCCATGGGTGAACAGTCGTCATACCCAACCCACACGCCGGTGGCGATTTGAGGCGTGTATCCCATGAACCATGCATCGCGAAGGTCGTTGGTAGTGCCGGTCTTGCCGGCCGCAGGTTTGCGCAGGGCCTTTACCCGCCACCCGGTCCCTTCTTGTATCACTCCTTCCAAGAGGTCTGTTATCACATAAGCATTTGCCTCAGGTATCACCCGTGACAGCTGCGGCTGGTTCTCTTCCAAGGTGTTCCCCTGACGATCGACTATCCGCTCTATGAAGTACGGCTCGGCTAGTACACCGCTGTTGGCAAAAACGCCGTATGCCCTGTTGAGCTCCAGTAGGCTAAGGCTGGATGAGCCAAGGGCTAGAGAGAGATCCCGGCTCAAGTCTGATTCGATGCCCAGGCGCCTCGCATAACTGACTGCTTTTCCCACTCCGATCTTCCTGAGAAGCTTCACTGTTATCACATTCTTGGACTTGATCAGGCCCTCCCTGAGCAAGGTCCGCCCCTGAAACCGCCTCTTATAGTTTTCAGGACGCCACAGCTTATCCCTGTCCTCCATCTGGGCCACGTAAGGAGCGTCAAGCACCACTGAGGAGGGCGTCAGGCCGTAATCCAAGGCCGCTGCATGTATCACGGGCTTAAACGCTGAGCCGGGCTGTCGCTTGGCCTGTACCGCTCGGTTGAATTGGCTTTTTCTGTAGTCCCTTCCACCCACCATGGCCAGTAATCGTCCTGTCTCGACATCCTGTGCGAACAAGGCCCCCTGAGCCTCAGGCTCCTGCTCCAAGGCCACCGCCCAGCCCGGTCCCTCTTTCTCCTCTCTTTCCTCCAGCACTCTGACCAAAACCACATCCCCTGGACTGAGGACGTCCCCGGGCCGCTTGAGCGTGACCGCACTGTAGTGGACATCAGGATCGGGTTTGCGGGCCCATTTCATATCCTCCAACCGGAGAAGCCCTTGATCGACTCCCATTCCCACGGTCACCGTCTTGTCCTGATCATCCACATCCAAGACCACTGCCTCTACGGTCGAGCCCGGTCTGAGGGGGTCATCCACTAAATCCTCCGCCGCCTGGGACAGGAAAACGTTTATTTCCTGATTTTCCAGACGCCGCAGGGGGCCGCGGTATCCCTCCCTTTTATCCAGCTCCCTGAGGCCCCGCTCCAGTGCATCCCGGGCCTTTTTCTGCAAATCGAGATCCACGGTGGTATAGACCTTTAAACCACCCCTATAAAGAACCTCTGCCCCGTAGGTTATTTCCAGATACCTCCGTATATGTTCAGTGAAATAGGGGGCCTTCATAAAGGGATTTTCGTCTTTTTTCTTCAAATCCATATTCTCTAAAAATGCCATATCAGCTTCTTCTTTAGTGATATAGCCCTGTTTCACCATTTGATCGAGTACATAGCGCTGCCTTGATTTAGCTCTCTTAAAATTTCTCAATGGAGAGTATCGACTAGGGGCTTGGGGCAGCCCGGCCAATAAAGCGCTCTCTGCGAGGGTCAATTCTTTGGCCGACTTGCCGAAATATGTCCTTGCCGCGGCCTCCACTCCGTAGGCCCCATGTCCGAGGTAGATCTGGTTGAGATAAAGATAGAGTATTCTCTCCTTGGAAAACTTCTTTTCTATCTGGATAGACAGGATAGCCTCCCGAGCCTTTCTGCGGTAGGTCTTCTCAAGGTTCTTGAGGAGGAGCGAGCGGGTCACCTGCTGGGTTATAGTGCTCCCCCCCTGGGTGATCTTCCCAGCCTTGAGATTTTTGAAAAACGCCCTGAAAATACCCTTAAAATCAAGGCCGTTGTGCTTAAAAAAGCGGGCGTCCTCAGCGGCTATAAACGCGGACACAAGATCGTCTGAAACATCATCCAGGGGAACCACAATCCTCTTTTCCTCCCAGAAGCGCCCGATGACCTCACCGCCCGAGCTGTAAACCTCGGTTATGATAGGGGGAGAGTAATC
>JBKHIW010000204.1:0-4477 GCA_046538465.1 Desulfobacteraceae bacterium
GCCGTCATCACCGAAAGCCCTTCAGTGTCCATGATCAGGAGCCAGCTCGGAATCCGGCTGGCCTCAATCTCCCCGCTCACTATAAAGAAGGTGAGGGAGAAGTTGGTGGTGATCAGTACCGGCGAGTTCTCGTCCGGAGACCCGATCTCATAAATCCCTTCGGTCACGGTCATCGGCCTCTGCGGATCGGTGTAGATGTTCAGCCGCTCCAGAAGTAGAGGGAAAAGGCTCTCGCCGGCGAAATCCGACAAGATCACGATTCCGCCGTACTTGGCGATGAAGATTGATGCCACCAAGGTCTCCACGTCCAGGTTTCCAGCCATCTCGCAAGGGAATGTGATGGTAGGGAAACCTACCGAACGGTTCCCGTCCTTGAGCGCCGCCCTGCGGATTGCCACCTGGTCCTGAAACGCCTGCTTGGGTTCACGCGATCCCGGGTCCAGGACCAGCTCCTTGAGGCCCATCTCGGTGAGCTTGTTGGAGAGCTCGACTATCCCGTCTATATCTTCGGCCTTGACCGCCAAGGGGAGCCCGCTCTCCTTGGCCAAGTTGCCCATGTCATCGACATTGTCCTTGGTGGCGGCGTAGAGAAGCGGCTTCTTGAACCCGGCCGCCTCTACGCCTTTTTTCATCACATCCACGCTCTCGCTCATAAGAACGAGGTTGAACTCGCTCTCCTTGGCGATCTTGGCGGCTGCGGCGGCGAACGCGTCGGCGTCGCCTCCTGTGTCCTTAAGGGCCACCAGCTCGGGGCGTAGGTTCAGGCCTACACGCTCGAACTGCATGGCGTTCCATTCCTTGAGCTTCTTGTCCAAGGTGTCCGGTTCAGTGTCCGAGGTGATTAAAACACCTATGCCGGTCGGATTGTAAAAGGTCTTTTCGTGGCGGAACATGACGGTCTCGCCACCTGTCTTGAATGCCCGTACGCCTGCACCTATGGCCACAGGCCGGATAGGCGGAGCCGAGGCCTCGGCCAGCTTTTCCCTGGCATCGTCGGAGACATACGGGCAGTCGTCCAAATCCGCCTTGCCCGAGGCCAGGTTCATGGCGAACGCCAGACAGGTGGGGACACCGCACTCTCCGCAGTTGGTCTTGGGCAGCATCTTGAAGATCTGTATACCGGTCAATCCCATTGTTCTCTCCTCATTGCGAAGAATTGTTCAGTGTTGGTTCTAAGATTCAGCCTTCGACGATGGGTTCCATCTTGAGGGCCGGGTGATCCTTTTCCTTGAGGAAGGGCAGGATCTCCTCTTCGGTTATCCCCACGGTCTCATCGGCGATCCTGTCCAGGAGATCGGGCACGCCTTCTTCCTCTGCGCGCCTTTCAAAGCGCTCCTTTATCTCTTCCTTCAGCGACTTGGGCATCCACACCAGGCGCAGTATGCCTCCGTCTCCCTTGATGAATTTGCGTTGAGTGATGTTGAACTTCGCGTGCCCGACGAATCCGGGGGAGGCCTGGCCTCCGCCGATGACCCCGGCGAGGGTGGTGAACTTCATCCCCGACGGGGTTTCGCCCAGGTAGTCCCGGTGTACGGTCATGACCCCGTTGCACCCGGGCAGGACCGCGGCAATGCACTCACAGCACCCGCAGGTGGTCATGGGGTCCTGAACCACGCTGTAAAAGTTGACCTTGGTGATCGCTTGGCGGGAGGCCTTGAAAACGAACTCGTTGACCCCCTTCCATTGCCCCAGCTTTGGATCCAGGCACTCGCCCTTTTCCACGGGCTGGTTGGGCCCTGTGGGGTTGATTTCATTGGACGCCTTGCAGTCCATCCAGTTGTATGCACCGCAAAGCCCTGTCCGCTCCGGGCTGACCACGCACACGTGGTTGGGGGCGAAAGACTGGCAGAGAGTGCAGGAGTAAAAAGGCTCCGTATCCTCGTCGGTCATCTGCTCTATCCGCTCGTCGCGGTGCTTGTACTCACTGCGGGCTCGCTCGGTGAGCTTGTCCACGTCCTTCTGCTCAGTGTAGAGCGTTACCTGGACCTTGTCCAGGATGCTCCCGAAATCCTGATGAAACTTGGCATGCAGAATGGTGCCGATATCCTTCAGGGTAAAGCCCTTCTCCACTGCCTGCTCTCCCACCCGGATCCAGGAGATGTCCCTCTGCCCGATATGCATGATCCCTTGGGCATAGTTGATCAGGTGATGGATCTGCCGCTCCAGGATGGGCTCGAAGTCTTCCTGCATCTGGCGGCCGGCCACCTGCACATATATACCTAGAGGCAGACGGTCGCCTTTCTTGCAGTCCTTGATGTCCGGGCCGATCAGCTCCACCTTCCCGTCCTCGATCTCGTTCATCTCCCCCATCTTGCAAAGCTCTGTACACTGGGTCTTGCCTCCCCCCATCTCCAGATAAAGATCGCCCTTGCGCACGCGCTCGCCCTCAAACGCCGGGCCGTAGGCAAGTGGTATATCGATCTCAGTGATGGTGACCTTGAGGCCCCGGATCTCAATGGACTTGGAGGGCATCTCGTCGTGGGAGATATTGGCCACCACGTGCTCGTAAGTACAGACACCTGTGGGCAGAATTTCCGGTATGTCCGTGTCCGCAATGGTTGGGAAGCCCCAGTTTACCGCACCGGCGGCGTTGGCCGCCCACTCGGCGTTTACCTCACCGAGGGCGTTGATAAAGGCGAATATCCTGTTTTTCTGGTAAGCGAGCATCCGCTTGTAATCGCCCGGTTCGATCCCCCCGAACGACATTCCTGCGCGGTTGGCAAACCCCAGAGCGAAGACGGCGGCGGAGATATCCGGGCCGAAAGGCACCAGCCTTGTGTTCCACCCGAGCTGTACGTCCTGCTCCAAGAGCTGCTCGGCGAATGTTGTCCCGCCTTGATTGGCGGCCATAAACACATAGATGGTCTTTATCTGGTATTCCTCCGCCATCTTCTTGGCCGTGGCCGAATCCGGGGCTGCGCCGACTATGGCGGCGAAGCCCGGGGCGGTCCCGTCCACAAACTCCACGCCGCGCTTACGCATGATGGTGTCGTCCGCCGCCCCCAACCAGATCTTCCCGTTGTCCACATCCGGGTCCTCCACCGAGGGTTGGTAGAAGTCCGGGTCTTCCACGTAACGGATGGCCTCCACGATCTCCTCGGCGAACAGGGCCGCCATACCTGCGTCCAGCAGAGGACCGAGGTAGGGCAGGTGGCAGTCCTTTTTCACGTGCGGCGGCAGGAGCTTGCGCGCGAATTCCAGCGGCCGCTTCGCCGAATCCAGGTCCGTTACCTTGATCCCGGTCAGGGAATAAATAATGGGAAGGTAATAGGCCGTATTGGGGAACTCTATCTTCTGGCTCCCGCCATAGGTCTCGAGGGCCCTTTTATAGGTACCTTCGGCCTTGGAGACTATATTGTACGCCCCCTGAATGGCTGCAAAAGCTACTAGTTTCGACATATCCTTTTTCCTCCCTTCCTAAGAGGTATTGAGCTATTCATAGTAATTAGGCCACTTCTTCCAGCTTCTGCCGGTCAGCCATATCCATAAGGACTCTTTCTCGTGCCTTATCAATACCTAAGGCCTTTCTCTTCTTGTCAATATGTGCGATCATCTTTGCCGCGTGCTCATAAGGATCCACGGCTAGGTCCCACATGCCTCCATAAATGGCCTCCAGCTCATTGAATAGGTAGTTCTGGAAGACCGGAGCGCCGGTCACCGGGAGCGTGACTCCAAAGACAGTATATACGCCCGCTGTCACAAAATAGTGACCGATGCTGATTGCCTTCTCGCTCATCCACTCAGGTGCCGATCCGGCTGCAGGCAGCTCACTTATATCGTTGCCCAGCCCCCCGGCCTTTACCACCTCTGTTGCGGCCATCAGGATGCGGCTGTTGTCCACGCAGGAACCCATGTGGAGTACGGGGGGGATTCCTACGGTCTCACAGACCTCGGCCAGTCCGGGCCCGCAGTGGACTGCGGCTGATTCCGGCGTGAGGAGTCCGGCCTTGCCACAAGCAATGGCGTTACACCCGGTAGTCAGGACGATCACATCGTTCTTGATAAGCTCTTTGACCACGGTAAGGTGTCCGCCGTCGTGCTGAGTCCTTGCATTGTTGCAGCCGACGACGCCGCCTATACCCCGGATCCGGCCGTTTATTATATTGTCGTTGAGCGGTGTGTAGGAGGCCCTGAAAGTTCCCCCCAGATGATAATTGATCGCCTCGTAGCTGAACCCCGCAATCAGGTTGGACTGATAGCTGGGGATCAGCACCTCCTTTTCCCTGTTGGGAAAGTTTTCTATGGCCTCCCGGACAATCCTCTTGGCGTCGTCAAATGCGGTGTGTTCGTCGAACTCGATGTGTATGGTGTGCCCCGAGGCGATCTTGGCCCTGGGATTGGTGGTGATGATCTTGGTGTGGAAGCAGTCCGCTACGTTGGCGATGTTTTCCATTATGCACTGTACGTCCACCACCATGGCGTCCACCGCACCGGTCACTATGGCGAGCACCTGTTGGAGAAAGTCCCCGGCAAGCGG
>JBKHIW010000205.1:0-4464 GCA_046538465.1 Desulfobacteraceae bacterium
GCGGCTTGTTATGAGGCCGAAGAGGATTACGGCGCGGCCATTGAAAAGGTCGACCCCATTGCCCACGATCCGGCGACGTTCCTTCGGGAGCAGGCGCTCCTCCAGCTGATACGGCTTCACAGGCTGAACAGCGACCCTGATCAGGCGGGCCAGGCCTTTGAAACTTTGTCCAGCGACTTCCCCGATTCACCATTTCTTGATTTCGCCCGGGCCCTGATCAAGTGACAGCTGCCCTGATGGCCTATAACGCCTCGGTTGTGCTCTTATTTTCTTGACAGCCTACCCGGGTTCGGTTACGGTCATAATGTAGCTAGATTGTAGCTTTAACCGATGAGGCGTCCTATGATCATTACCGAGATACTGGCCCGAAACGCCAGGATGTACGGTGAGGAGACGGCCCTGGTGGAAAGGGAGCCGGCAAAGGGCCTAAGGAGGGAGCTCACCTGGCGGCAGTTCGACGAGCAGGCCGATCAGGTGGCCAACGCCCTTATTGCCAAGGGGGTGGGCAAGGGCGACAAGGTGGCTCACCTGATGATGAACTGCCTGGAATGGCTCCCTGCCTATTTCGGCATATTGAGGACCGGGGCCTGGGCGGTGCCTTTGAACTTCAGGTTCACCGCAGAGGATATCAGCTACTGCATAGGGATAGCCGAGGCCAAGGCCCTGATCTTCGGGGAGGAGTTCGTGGAAAGGATCGAAGGGCTCCGCGAAGAGCTCTCTTCCCTGGAGACCTGTGTGTATGTGGGCCCTGAAGCGGGAAGGCCGGATTACGCGGCGGCTTACGAGGATTTTATTGGGGAGGGCGATGTCGGGCCGCCCAAGGTGCCCCTGGAGATAACGGATGAGGCGGCCCTTTACTTTACCAGCGGCACCACCGGACGACCCAAGCCCATTCTCCTCACCCATCGAAACCTGGAGTTCGCCTGCATCCTGGAAAACAGGCACCACAATCAGACCCACGAGGACAACTTTATTTGTATCCCCCCCCTTTACCATACCGGCGCCAAGATGCACTGGTTCGGAAGCTTCATCGTGGGCGGGCCCGCAGTGATCTTGAAGGGCATCAAGCCTCAATGGATCCTGGAGGCCGTGTCCGAAGAGGGAGGCACCATCGTATGGCTACTGGTGCCCTGGGCCCAGGATATACTTATGGCCGTTGAAAGCGGGGAGGTCAGTCTTTCCGACTACAAATTGGACCAGTGGCGCCTGATGCACATAGGGGCCCAGCCCGTACCCCCGAGTCTGGTAAAGCGGTGGCTGGAGGTCTTTCCACACCACGACTATGACACCAATTACGGTCTCAGCGAGACCACTGGCCCGGGCTGCGTGCATCTCGGATTGGGCAATATCCACAAGGTGGGCGCCATTGGCGTGCCGGGATTCGATTGGGAGTGCAGGATAGTCGACCATGAGCTCAAGGATGTGCCGCAGGGCGGGCCCGGGGAGCTGATGGTCAAGGGCCCCGGGGTGATGAAGGAGTATTACAAGAACCCCGAGGCCACCCGGGACACGCTGATCGACGGCTGGCTGTTGACCGGAGACATGGCCCGGGTGGACGAAGACGGCTTCATTTGGCTGGTGGATCGGAAAAAGGACGTGATCATCACCGGGGGAGAGAACATCTTCCCCGTGGAGGTAGAAGACTTCCTGATGGAAAACGACAAGGTGCAGGACGTTGCGGTCATCGGAATACCGGACGAGCGGCTGGGCGAGATCGTGGCCGCTATTGTCAAGGTGAAGCCGGGGAAAGAGCTGACCGAGCAGGATGTCCTGGACTATTGCGAGCGGTTGCCCAGGTACAAGCGTCCGCGCAAGGTGTTTTTCGACGATGTTCCCAGGAACCCCACCGGCAAGATCGAGAAACCCAAGCTGCGGAAGAAGTATGCGGGAATGAGTGAGAGCTTCAAGATTTAAGGCCTCTGCCGTGCCCGGGGCGCACGGGAGGGGCCTAATTAAATGAAAATCAGGGGGAAAATATGCACAAGCTATTGACCGACGCTCCAGGCAAAGAGATGCTGCTGTTGGGCAATGAGGCGATCGCCAGGGGGGCGCTGGAAGCGGGGCTCTCCTTTGCCACCTGCTACCCGGGTACGCCGTCCTCGGAGATTCCGGAGCAATTCTTCCACATCAGCCGGGAGACCGATCTCTATTTCGAGTACTCCACCAATGAGAAGGTGGCCCTGGAAGTGGGGGCAGGGGCCGCGGCCTGCGGCCTGAGGACCATGGTCACCATGAAGCACGTAGGGCTCAACGTGGCGGCCGATCCGTTGATGACCCTGGCCTATGTAGGGGTGAAGGGCGGCATGGTCATAGTGAATGCCGACGACCCCTTCATGTTCTCCAGCCAGAATGAGCAGGACAACCGTTACTACGCCCGGCTCTCCGGCCTGCCCATGCTCGAGCCGACCAGCACCCAGGAGATGAAGGACATGACTGCGGCCGCCTTTGACCTCTCCGAGGAGCTGGGACTTCCGGTGATCCTGCGGACCACCACGCGGCTGAACCACGTCCGCGGGGTGGTGAGGCTGGGAGAGCTGCGCCCCGGCAAACCAACCGGGAGCTTCGAGAAGAACCCCTTCCAGTTGGTCACCGTGCCTGCGGTTTCCAGGAATCTCCACAAGGTGCTCCTGGAAAAGACCGGGCGGGCGATGGAAAAATCAGAGGGCTGGACTTCCAACACCATAAGCGGGCAGGGCCGGTGGGGGGTGGTGGCCAACGGAGTGAGCGTGAACTATGTCCAGGACGCGGTCAAGGACCTGGGGATCAAGGACAAGGTGAAGTTTCTGCGCCTGGGCATGACCTGGCCCTTTCCCAAGGAGCTCTGCCGGCGTTTTCTGGTAGGCCTGGACAAGGTCCTGGTGATTGAGGAGCTCGAGCCGGTCATGGAGACCGAGCTCAAGGCCGTGGCCCAAGAGGCCTCCATCCAGGTCCCCATCAAAGGCAAGGGTGTGGGTGGGCTTTCCCGGCTCTACGAATATGACCCGGGCATGGTCAGGAGGGCCGTGGCCGAGTACTTTGGTGTGGAGTACAAGGGAAAGGTCCAGGTGGACGTCTCTGATCTCCCTGCGCTCCCGGGACGGCCGCCCAACCTCTGCGCCGGGTGCCCCCACCGGGCGACCTTTTATGCGGTAAAGCAGGTCTACGGGCCGGACGCCATTCATCCCACTGACATCGGCTGTTATACCCTGGGCCTGCTCCCCCCTATCTCCATGGCAGACTTTCTCATATGCATGGGCTCCTCTGTCAGCTCTTCGTGCGGTTTTTCCAGGGCGACCGACCGCAAAGTGGTCTCCTTCATCGGCGACTCCACCTTTTTTCATTCCGGCATAACCGGACTGATCGATGGGGTTCACAACAACCACAAATTCACCCTGGTTATCCTGGACAACGGCACCACCGCCATGACCGGCCATCAGCCCCATCCGGGAGTGGATGCCCAGGTTATGGGCCTGGACAGTACCCGGATATCCATTGAGGACGTGGTGCGGGGCTGCGGGGTCAAGGATGTTCATGTGGTCAAGCCCTTCAAGGTGGCAAAGACCATGGAGGCCTTGAAGCAGTCCATGGACTACGACGGAGTCTCCGTGGTCATCTCGGAGGAGCTCTGCCCCATGTTCGCCAGGGCGGTGGGCAGGAAGCGCAAGGCCAGGCCCTTCCGGGTCAATTATGACAAATGTCGCAATCACCGGGATTGTATTAATCAATTGGCCTGTCCGGCGATGTATATCAGGGAAGAAAGGGTGGTTATCGACAAAAATCTATGTGTTGGATGTGCGGTTTGCGCTCAGATATGCCCAGAAAACGCCATCATACCAGTAAAGGATTAGATCCGGCGAGGCTTCCGGGATCAGAGAGGATTTATACAAAGGATTCAACATATCGAGGAGATATAAGTATGGATACCAAGAGATGCGTTTTCGTCGGTGTGGGGGGGCAGGGCAACCTCCTGGCGTCCAGACTCCTGGGCGAGGCCGCGCTTGCAGCCGGCATACCGGCGGTGGTGAGTGAGATCCATGGCATGGCCCAGCGCGGAGGGGTGGTGGAATCCGCGGTCCTAATGGGGGAGGTGACCAGTCCGATAGTATCCAATGCGGAGGCGGATATCCTGGTGGGGTTCGAACCGTTGGAGACCCTGCGGGCCCTGACCAAGTGCAGCATTGAGACCATGGTCATCACCAATGTAGAGCCCCTGCCGCCTTTTACCGTGTCCATAGGTCAGGGCGTCTACCCGTCGGTGGACCATATGGTGGACCTGGTCGCAGGCAAGGTGGCCGGACTTATCACCCTTAACGGAAACGAGCTGGCCGAGGAGGCCGGAAACCCGTTGAGCCTGAACATGGTGATGCTGGGGGCGCTGATCGGATCGGGCGCAACGCCCGTCACGTCAGAGGGCATGAAGGAGACCATATCCACCTCGACCAAAAAGGCTTTTCTGGAATCCAACCTAAAGGCCTTTGATTTGGG
>JBKHIW010000206.1:0-4447 GCA_046538465.1 Desulfobacteraceae bacterium
TTCCGGATCAACCCTTCCGCCTTCATGACCTTGGCGATGTTGACCTTGAGCTTGGATGCCGGGATGTCCACTGATTCATAAGACACCCTTATGGCGTTCCGAATCCGAGTCAACATGTCGGCAATTGGGTCGGTCATTGTCATGGTGTCAGCTCCTTAATCAGACACTCCACTTCCACGCGCCTACCAGCTGGATTTAACCACACCCGGGATCTCGCCTTTCAAGGCCATGTTCCGAAAACAGATTCGGCAGATCCCGAACTTTCTGAGGTAAGCCCTGGACCTCCCACATATGGGACACCGGTTGTAGTTCCGCGTGGAGAACTTATGATTTCTTTTCGCCTTGGCGATCAAGGACTTTCGCGCCACTATATCCCCCTATCAATTCCTGAAAGGCATCCCCAAGTTCTTCAAGAGAAAATATCCTTCCTGGTCCTTTGATGCCGTGGTCACTATGGAGACATTGAGCCCCTTTATCTTGTCTATCTTGTCATAATCGATTTCAGGGAAGATTATGTGTTCCTTGATACCTATGCTGCAGTTGGCACGCCCGTCAAACACCTTGCGAGAAAGCCCCTGGAAGTCCCTGACCCTCGGCAGAGCAACATTGAAGAGCTTGTCAAGAAAATCATACATTCTCCCGTGCCTAAGCGTCACCATGCACCCTATAGGCATGCCTTCCCTGACCTTGAATCCTGCAATGGAGCGCTTCGCCTTGGTGACCACCGCCTTCTGCCCGGCGATCTGGGTCAACTCCTCCACTCCCTTGTCCAGTACCTTTATATTGTAGATGGCCTCTCCAAGCCCCATGTTGAGAACGACCTTTTCTATCCGGGGCACTCCCATGATGCTCTTGTAGCCGAACTCCTCCATCATGGCTGGGACCACCTCTGTTAAGTATTTATCTCTTAAGCGGGACAAACCGACCTCCTCCACACCATCACGAGCCGAATGGTCTCCGATGCAACACAGCGGACCGAGCGGCCTGAGCCTAGCCGTCTATGAACTCGCCGCATTTCTTACAAACCCGTACCTTGCTTCCGTCTTCCAGCACCGCCCTGCCTATCCGAGTGGCTTCCGCACACTTGGTGCAGACCAGCATCACATTGGAGATATTCAGGGGGGCCTCCTTGGTTATTATGCCCCCTTGAGCGCGGGTACCCCCAGGCTTGGTATGGCGCTTCACGTTATTGACCTTCTCCACAATCACGCGCCCGCGCTCTGAGTCCACCCTAAGTACGGCACCGATTTTTCCTTTTTCCCTACCGGACCGTACCATTACTTTATCATTTTTTCTGATAAGGGGATGTTTTTTGTGCACCTTACAAACTCCTGACTTCAGCCGGCGCCCCTAAAGGACCTCAGGGGCCAAAGAGATGATCTTCATAAACCGCTTCGCCCTCAGCTCCCGGGCTACAGGGCCGAATATCCGAGTCCCGATAGGTTCGTTGTTCTGGCTTATCAAGACCGCCGAGTTGTCGTCGAACTTTATATATGATCCGTCGGGCCGGCGGACCTCTTTGCGGGTCCTAACCACGACGGCCCGCATTACGTCGCCCTTCTTGACCTTGGAGTTGGGCAAGGCCTCCTTGACACTCACCACGATCACATCGCCAATGCTCGCATAGCGCCTCCTCGTACCGCCGAGCACCTTTATACACAGAAGGGACTTGGCCCCCGAGTTGTCCGCTACGTTCAATCTGCTCTCGGTTTGTATCATCTCACTGCTCCGAACCGCCGGTGGCCTGTTCGCCCTGTGCCGCCAACATCTCGCTCTTCTCCAAAATCTCCAGCAACTGCCACCGCTTCCGCTTGCTTATAGGCCTGGATTCTATAATCCGGACCTTGTCCCCCTCGTGGCACCGGTTCTGGGGATCGTGCACCAGGTATTTCCGCTGGTTTCGGATATACTTCCTGTATGCAGGGTGCCGTTTGAGCCGGTTGACCAGAACCACGGCGGTCTTGTCCATATTGGTTCCCACCACCACTCCGGTCAATTGCTTGCGTACGCCGCGTCCTTCAGTCATTGTCCCCTCTTCCGTTCAGCCCTGCAGCCGCCTCCGCCTCTTTGAGCAAAGTCTTCACTCGAGCCAGGTCCTTCCTCGTCTTGCCCAACATTGCGGTATTGCCCAGCTGTCCCGTAGCCTTCTGAAACCTAAGATTGAAAAGCGCTCGGCGGAGTTCTGTCTCCTTCTCTTCCAGCTCCTCAACGCTTAGCTCACGCAGTTCTGTCGCCTTCACCACTAAGATCTCCTGGAAACAAAGCGGGTGGCAAAGGGCAGCTTGTGGCCGGCAAGCCTCATGGCCTCGGCGGCTATGCCTTCCCCCACCCCTTCGATCTCGTAAAGCATTCTGCCCGGCTTTACCACCGCCACCCAAGCCTCGGGGGCACCTTTACCCTTGCCCATTCTCGTCTCAGCCGGCTTCTTGGATATCGGCTTGTCGGGAAAGACCCGGATCCAAATCTTGCCTCCGCGCTTGACGTGCCTGGTAATAGCGACACGGGCGGCCTCAATCTGCCTGGCCGACATCCAGCCGCACTCAACTGCCTGCAGGCCGTAATCGCCGAACTCCAGCTCGTTTCCCCTAAAGGCCTTCCCCTTCATCCGGCCCTTCTGCTGTTTGCGGTACTTTACCTTCTTGGGACTCAGCATGGCTCTCTCTCACCTAGCTCTTCTTCTCAGGAAGGATTTCGCCGTTGAAAATGATCACCTTCACACCGATCACTCCGTAAGTGGTAAAGGCCTCGGCGAACCCGTAATCTATATCAGCTCTTATGGTATGAAGCGGCACCCTGCCCCGCCGGTACCACTCCCTTCGGGCCATTTCAGCCCCTCCAAGGCGGCCTGCGCACGCGATCTTTATCCCCTGCGCCCCGAACCGAAGGGCGGAGCCTACGGCCTTCTTCATCGCCCTGCGGAACGCGATCCTTCTGACCAACTGCAGGGCCACATTTTCAGCCACCAGCTGGGCGTCCACCTCGGGCTTTCGCACTTCCTGTATATCGATCAGGACTTCGCGTTTTATCTTTTTTTCCAGCTCGCGCTTGAGGTTCTCTATCTCAGCCCCTTTTTTTCCGATCACCAGGCCGGGCCTGGCGGTGTGGATGCGGATCCTCACCTTCTTGGCCGCCCGCTCGATCTCGATCCGACTGACACCGGCCTGAAACAGCCTCTTTTTGAGAAACTTGCGGATCTCGTGATCCTCAAGGACAAAGTCGCTGTACTCTTTGCCCGCAAACCACCTGGAGTCCCAGTTCCGGTGTACGCCCAACCGAAATCCGATGGGATGAACTTTCTGGCCCAATACTTTCCTCCCTCGTAGCGATGGTCACGGCCTCCCTCCCCGTACGGGCGGATCAGCGGCAGGCCTGCTATTCCTCATCCAGGACCACGGTCAGATGGCTGGTCCTTTTGCGAATCCTAGTGGCCCTGCCCAGCGCGCGGGGCCTGAATCTCTTCAGGGTGGGGCCGTCGTCTGCAAACACGCGCTTTATGTAAAGGTTGTCAACATCCATATTCGTGTTCTGTTCCGCATTGGCCACAGCGGAATCGATCACCTTCTTCAAAAACCTGGCCCCCTTCTGAGGAGCGACAGACAGGATGTTGAGCGCCTCCTCCACCTTCTTTCCTCTCACCTGTTCCATGACCCCCCGCGCCTTCCGGGGGGAGATTCGCACATATTTCGAAACCGCCTTCACTTCCATAACCTGCTTACCTCTCCGGCTGGTCCCTACTTCTTGCCGCCCTTCAGCCTGCTCTTCTTGTCGCCTGCGTGGCTGAAAAAGGTGCGGGTGGGGGCGAACTCTCCCAGCTTATGCCCCACCATGTCCTCGGTGACAAAGACCGGGATGAACTTCTTGCCGTTGTGGACCGCAAAGGTCAAACCCACGAATTCGGGCAGTATGGTCGACCTCCTGGACCAGGTCTTGATGATCTTCCTGCTTCTCGTCTCCTGGGCGTTCTGGGCCTTCCTCAGGAGATGCTCATCCACGAACGGGCCTTTTTTAAGTGAACGGGGCAAACCTCATCCTCCTGTCGTTTCCAATTCCTCTAGCGGCTCCTTCGCTTAACTACAAGCCTGTCACTGGGTTTCCTCTTCCTCGTCTTGTAGCCCTTGGTGGGAACGCCCCAAGGGGTGACCGGATGCCTTCCTCCAGACGACTTACCCTCTCCGCCGCCGTGAGGGTGATCCACCGGGTTCATGGCCACGCCCCTGACCTTGGGTCTACGGCCCTTCCACCGCTGCCGGCCGGCCTTTCCGAGGCTCGCATTCTCATGCTCCAGATTTCCCACCTGACCAATGGTGGCCCTGCAGTTCAGGAGCACCATCCGCACCTCGCCCGAAGGGAGCCGGAGCTGGGCATAGCGGCCCTCTTTGGCCATGAGCTGGGCGTACGCCCCGGCGCTTCGCACGATCTGCCCTCCGTGGCCGGGCTTCAGCTCCAC
>JBKHIW010000207.1:0-4422 GCA_046538465.1 Desulfobacteraceae bacterium
TGAAGCCTCGTCCAAGGAGGCCGGGCTTGATCCGGTCGTTCTTTACGACCTTTTGAAATCCTTTCCCAAGGAGGAACTTTCAGCCATCAAGTGGATTGAGCCGAAGCCCAATGATGAACTCTTTTTCGCCGATTTGGGTCTAATGGCGGAAGATATTTTTTCAGGCCGAGTAAACAGCCTGATGGCCTAGTGCAGCAACATGATCTCTCCCAACCCCGAACGCCCCTGCTCACCCTCAATCCCGATCATTGAGGCACTGGAAAGAACAATTTTTATCGCGCATCGTCGGGCCGCTCAACAGGCGTCCTCAAGCGCTTGAGCCTCCCCCTTCGGGTCTTCCTCTCCAGGCGGCGCCTGCGGGAGGCACGTGTCGGCTTGGTCGGCTTCCTTGGACGGGGCGGCTCCGAGGCCTTGCGAATCAGGTCCGCCAGACGATCCTGGGCGTCCTTCCGATTCTGATCCTGCGTGCGGTATCTACGGGCGTCAATCACGAGCACGCCGTCCCTGGTGAGCCGCTTCCCGGCCAGGCGCATAAGTCTGCGGCGCACGTCCTCGGGCAGGGAGGGTGACCGGGCCGCATCAAACCTGAGCTGGACCGCTGTAGCCACCCTGTTGACGTTCTGCCCCCCTGGGCCGGACGCCCTCACAAAGTGCTCCTCGATCTCGTTCTCCGGGATCACTATATGCCGGCCCACCTTTATCCGGGCTGCTTCCACTCCCGACCTCCTTCAAACCCTTTGAAACCACCTAACTTGCCGTCCTCAAGATGTCAAGGCCCGCAACCCCGGGTCCGGAAGAATTCTTTTGACTGCTCCGCCGTCTTTCCCCTATGTTTATAAAATCGAGGGAAACCGTATGAATCAAATGAAAACTATTGCGGTTCTGGGAACCTTTGACTCCAAAGGGGAGGAGCACGCATTCCTAAAAGAGCGGATAGAGGCCCGGGGTTTACGGACAATCACCATACACGCGGGCACCAAGGGACCCTCGTGCTTCCCGCCCGACCATGACCTTTACTCCAAGGCGGCGCCTTATCTTCCGCCGGGCGGCCGGGGCCGCGATCAGGCCTTGAACGCGGTTAAGGAGGAAGGCCGAAAGCTCGTTTGCGACCTCCACCGGCGCGGGCTCATCCAAGGGATAATCTCAGCGGGAGGGGGCACAGGCACCAATCTGGCCGCGGGGATCATGCGGACGCTTCCTGTGGGAGTTCCCAAGGTGGTGGTCTCCACTGTCGCCAGCAGGGACATGTCATCAGTAGTAGGTACTAGGGACATAACAATGATCCATAGTGTGGCTGACATACTAGGCGTAAACAGCCTCCTCGGCCCAATACTGGACCAGGCCGCCGGAGCTGTCTGCGCCATGGCCGGCGCCGACTGGAGACCTGAGGCTAAGAAGCCCCGAATCGCCCTTACCATGTTCGGGTTCATCACCGCCGCGGCCGAGGGGATCAAGGCTCGCCTCGAGGACAAAGGCTATGAGGTGATAGCCTTTCATGCAAACGGTACCGGCGGCATGGCCATGGAGGAGCTCGCCGGGGAAGGTAGATTTGAAGGAATACTGGATCTTGCCACTCACGAGCTCGCAGATCAACTCAAGGGCGGCTATTGCCGGGGGATAGGCCCTGGAAGGCTGGAGCCGGTTCAGGGCCGGCCTGTGCCACGCCTGGTGGTCCCCGGAGGCCTGGACTGCGCTGTGTTGGAGTTCACCCGGGATACAGTCCCGGACGAATACCGAAACCGCCCGGTGTTTTTCTACGACTTTCGCTCAGCCGTGCGCCTGACCAAGAACGAAACCCTGACAATCGCCGACCAACTGGTGGAAAAGCTAAACCTCCGGCCGGGCGAGGTGCGGGTCCTGATACCCCTGGGCGGCTGGTCAGAGGCGGACGGACCGGACGCGCCCCTCCATGACCCGAGGATAAGCGGAGCCCTGTTGGAAAGGTTGAAGACAGGTCTGGACCCAAGGATCCCTGTAATGGAGACAGACGCTCACATCAACGACCAGGCGTTCGCCGAGCTTGCCGCCCTGGTAATGGACGAGATGCTTGGTTCCCCCGGAAGGAGGGAAGACGATGGGTGAGGACGCCTACAAGCGCCTCTGTAAAACACTGGCTGAAAGAGGCGGCAGATACAGGGGCATGGATATCCCGGAATTTTACGAGCTCGCCGAGGTGCTTTTCACCCCGGAAGAGGCCGGGGTATTCAACGCGATGCCACGCGGCCTCAACACGGCCGGCGGCATTGCTGAAGAGATGGGTAAGGACGCGGCCGAGGTCGGACCGGTTCTGGAGGCCATGGCTGAAAAGGGCCTCTGCTTTTCTCTGGTAAAGGACGGGGAGGTCCTTTACTCCACTCTGCCCTTGATCCCGGGCATCTTCGAGTACCAGTTCATGCGAGGCACCGCCACTGAGAGGGATCGGAGAATCGCTGTGTTGGTCAAGGAGTACAAGGAGGCCTTTGACGCGCGCACCGGTCCCCACCGTGAGACCTTTCCCACCTCCAGGGTGATCCCTGTGGACAGGAAGATCCAGGCAGGAAGCACCATACACACCTACGACCAAGTAATGTCCTACATAGACAATTACGAGCCGCTGGCCGTCGCTACCTGCTACTGTAGGCACCAGGCCCGGCTGATCAATGAGGCCGATCACTGCGGCAACCCGGACGACGTATGTCTGCAGCTCGGGGCGGGCGCCCAGTTTGTCATTGACCGCGGCATGGGGCGTCGTATCAGCAAGGAAGAGGCCAAAGACATAATCAGGCGGGCCGAAGAGGCCGGACTGGTCCACGCAACTCTCAATAAGCAGAAAATAGACTTTCTCTGCAACTGCTGCCCCTGTCACTGCGTACTGCTCAAGACAGCACTGGCCGCTCCCAAGCCCGGCCTGGCCATGAACTCCGGGTTTATGCCGGTCTGGGACCGGGAACTCTGCACCGGGTGCGGCATCTGCACCGAGCGCTGCCCTGCTGAAGCTCTGATAGAGGCAGACGAGGGCCCTCCTGAATTGAATCTTGACCGTTGTATAGGATGCGGTGTATGCGCGAGCAGCTGCCCGGAGGACGCTATAGAGCTCCAGCCGAGGCCGGGAGTCCAACCCCCTCCCCTGGATCAAAAGGCCCTCAGGGAGGCGGTCAAGGCCGCTGGGTAGAGACTTAGGGGACGACCGCCCGATGGAAGCCTCAACCGGCATAGTACTCTTGACCGTAGGAGCACTCCTGCTGCTGGGACTGGTGGCCAATTACCTAGGCCCTAAGCTCCGAATTCCCCGGGTTACGATCCTCATCCTCTGCGGAGCGGCCCTTGGGCCCTCCGGCTTCGATATCCTCCCCCAGGACCACGAGTCCTGGTATCCACTTTTCTCCAACCTCGCCCTCTCAATGATAGGATTCATCCTCGGCTGTAAGCTCTCTACGTCAACCCTCAGGGGATACGGAAGGCACGTCTTTTGGATTTCGGTCTTCGAGGTCCTGGCTGTGGCAATTCTCGTGTTCACCGGCTTGACCTTGATCGGGGTGCGGACCGAGGTGGCCCTTGTCCTTGCCGGCATCGGCCCTGCGTCCGCGCCGGCCGCCATAACCAACGTAGTAGAAGGCCTCAAAGCCGGGGGGCATTACACGGATACCCTGCTGGGCATTGTAGCGATCGACGACGCCTGGGGACTGATCCTGTTTTCCATTCTGCTTGCCGCGGCAATTGCGGTCAGCGGCCACGGGAGCTGGGTGGAGGCGCTCTACACCGGAGGATGGGAGATCGGCGGCGCAATCCTGGTGGGACTCGTCCTCGGGCTCCCGGCGGCCTGGCTCACCGACCGCATCCGCGGGGGCGAGCCAATGCAGGCCGAAGCCTTGGGCTTCACATTTGTTTGCGCAGGGGCGGCCCAATTGATCAACGCCTCGTTCATCCTCGCGGTCATGGTCATGGGCACGGTGATGTCCAACACTGCCAAGCACACGGATCGCGCATTCGAGACCATACGTCACTTTGAATGGCCGATCATGATTCTTTTTTTTGTGCTGGCAGGCTCCGCCCTGAACTTGGAAAAACTCCCGGAAATCGGCCTGGTGGGCTCGGCCTATGTGCTCCTTCGGGTGGCGGGGCTGGTTGCCGGGGCCTACGCCGGCGGGGCACTTGCAGGGAGCAGCCGGGAAATCAAGAAGTACATGGGGATGGCCATAACTCCCCAGGCCGGGGTGGCCTTGGGCATGGCCCTTGTGGCCTCCAATTATCTCCCGGACCTGCAAGATACTTTCATCCCGCTGGTAATAGGCACCACAGTGGTCTTCGAATTGGGCGGGCCGGCCTTCACGCGCCTTGCCATTATCAAGGCCGGGGAGGCCGTTGAGGATAAATGACCCCGAGGACTCGGTCGATCCGCACGAGCGCCCGCCGGAGCCGGCCGACCTCGGCGGGAGAAAGGCG
>JBKHIW010000208.1:0-4421 GCA_046538465.1 Desulfobacteraceae bacterium
GGAACCGTATATGTTCTTCGTCGTCCACTATGAGAATCTTGGCCATGGCGTACTCCCGGCTTTATGACAGGTTTGATCGTCGGCTGAGCATTTATAAACCGCCTGCAAAACGTACCACAGTTTTCAGGCCGGGGTAAACAACAAATAACTAGTACTGGTAGAATCCCCTGCCCGTTTTCCTGCCCAGCCAGCCCGCATCCACGTACTTGACCAGCAGGGGGCAGGGTCGGTATTTGTCATCTCCGAGCCCCTGGTGAAGCACCCTCATGATGGCCAGGCAGGTGTCCAGCCCGATCAGGTCGGCGAGAGCCAGGGGGCCCATTGGATGGTTGGCGCCGAGCTTCATTATCACGTCTATGTCTTCCGCCTTGCCCACCCCTTCGAAAAGGGCGTACGCCGCCTCGTTGATCATGGGCATGAGGATGCGGTTTATGGCGAATCCGGGGTAGTCGTTCGCCGGCACCGGGGTCTTACCCAGCCTCTCAGCCAGCCCGCGGGTGGCCTCAACCGTTTGTTCCGAGGTGGCCAGCCCTCTTATCACCTCCACCAGCTTCATCACAGGGACCGGGTTCATGAAGTGCATCCCGATTACCAGATCGGGCCTTTGGGTGACCCCGGCGATCTTGGTGATGGAAATGGACGAGGTGTTGGTGGAAAGGATCACCCCGGGGCGGCAGTATTGATCCAGGTCTCTGAATATCCCGAGCTTTAGGGCCTGGTCTTCAGTGGCTGCCTCCACGACAAAATCCGCCTTGGCCATGTCCTCCAGGCTGGTTGTGCCTTCTATCCTTCCAAGTATCGCCGCCTTTTCCTCTGCGGACATCCTGCCCTTTTCAACCGTCCTCGAGAGGTTCTTGTCTATGACCGAGAAGCCCCTTTCCAGGAACCTCTCCTCCACGTCGCTCATCACCACGGCCATACCCGATACTGCGGACACCTGGGCTATGCCCGAGCCCATCTGGCCGGCGCCTATGACACCGATCGTACTTATCTCCATGTCCTTCCCTCCTTTCACGCCCCCTTCGGCGGCCCGTCCCGGGCCCTTCACGGCGGTTGTCGTTTATGTACCCCTGTATAACCGGATCAGGCCGCAGGATCAATGACAAAATAAGAGACGCTCAATTGAGTTAGGGAGGCGAGCTGTTAAAGAAAGAGCAGCGGCAGGCCATCGGCCAGCAGGAAACCGTGCATAGTGGGGATCAATCTCCGGCCCCGCCTCCTTGCGAGGCCCTGCTCCTCCAGGATCCGGATCATACCCTCTCTCCCGGCGGCGGCAGGGAGGGATTCGATCTCCACTCCCCGGTTGGTCCTTAGACCCAGCATCAGGGCCTCCAAGGCCTCTTGCTCGTCAGACAACATCTCCTCGCCGGCAAGGGGACGGACTTCTCTGGAGAGCGAATCAAGATATAGATCAATGGAGGAGTGGTTCCACCACCTGGTTGAGCCCAGCAGGGAATGGGCCGAAGGCCCAAGGCCGAGGTACGGCACCCGCCGCCAGTATTTTGAGTTGTGGCGGGATTGATGCCCGGGGCGGGCGAAGTTGGAGACCTCGTAGTGGTCGAAGCCGGCCTTTCCAAGGAGCCTGGAGGTCTTCAAAAAAAAGGCCTCCCTCTCTTCCTCTCCGGGGAGCTCCAGTGCGCCCTTGCCGGCCTCGCGGCCGAGCGGGGTGTCCTCCTCTATAGTGAGCTCATAGCAGGATAGGTGGTGAACACCCATGGACGCAAGGCGCTCCAGGGTCTCAGCCCAGGACTCCATGGTCAGCCCAGGGACCGCATAGATCAAGTCCGCGGAGACGCTCCTGAAACCGGCATCCAAGGCCAGCTCCAGGGCCAGGCGGCCGGCTTCGGCCGTATGCCTCCTCCCCAGGAAGCGCAGGACCCGATCGTCCAGGGACTGAACGCCTATGCTGATCCTGTTTATCCCCATGGATCTGTAGGAGGAAAGGCCCTCCCTGGTGACGTGCTCGGGGTTGGCCTCAATAGTGATCTCGCCCCCGGCCTCCAGAGGGAGCTCCTCCAGGAGGTCCTCCAAAAGGCCTTGAAGGGAATCCTGGGGCAGTATGGAAGGGGTGCCTCCGCCGAGGTACACGGTATCGAACGAGCTGAACCGCTCCTTATAAAAACCCCACTCCAGGCGCACCGCTTGGAGCCAGTCGGGTATGGGCCCTTGGTCCGCGACCGAGTAGAAGTCGCAGTAGCGGCACTTGGACCCGCAAAAGGGCACATGTACGTACAGCCCGGCCGGCTCAGTCATCGTCCGACTTGAGGGCGGCCACAAAGGCCCGCTGAGGGATGGCCACCGAGCCCACCACTTTCATCTTCTTTTTGCCTTTTTTCTGTTTTTCCAAGAGCTTGCGCTTCCTGGTTATATCTCCCCCATAGCACTTGGCTGTCACATCCTTCCTGAAGGGCGGTATGGTGGAGCGGGCGATTATTTTACCCCCCACGGCTCCCTGGATGGGGATCTTGAACTGGTGCCTGGGGATCTCGGCCTTGAGCCTCTCGCACATCCTGAGCGCCAGCTCCCTGGCCCGGTCCTTGTGCACGATCACTGAAAGGGCGTCCAGGCGCTCGGCGTTTACCAGGATGTCCAGGCAGACCACCTCGGTGGGCCGGTATTCCAGGAGCTCGTAGTCCAGGGATCCGAACCCCTGGGTCACGGTCTTCAGGCGGTCGTAAAAGTCATAGATCACCTCGGCCAGGGGGAGGTCCACAATGAGCTCCAGTCTGCCGGGGCCGTGGTAATTGGTCCTGGGCCGCTCACCCCGCCGCTCCATGCACAGGTTCATAACCGCGCCGAGGTAGCGCTCGGGCAGGAACATGGAGGCCCTTATATAGGGTTCAAATGCCTGCTCCACCTCTACCGGGTCAGGATAGGATTGGGGGTTGTCTACGGTTACAGTATCCCCGGAGCGCAGCACGAACGAGTACCGGACGCTGGGTGCGGTCATCACAATGGAAAGGCCGTACTCCCTTTCCAATCGCTCCTGGACAATCTCCAGGTGGAGGAGGCCCAGGAACCCGCATCTGAATCCCTGTCCCAGGGCGGCGGAGGTGTCCTTTTCAAACACCAGGGAGGCGTCGTTCAGGCTGTAGCGGTCAAGGGCCTCCTTGAGGTCCTCATAGTCCTCTGAGGCCACGGGGTATATGGAGGAGTATACCATGGGTTTTACCTTGCGGAACCCGGGCAGGGGAGCTGCGGCCGGCCGGTCGTCCAGGGTCATGGTGTCCCCTATGCGGGCGTCGCTGATATTCTTTATCCCCGCGATCACGTATCCCACGTCTCCTGCCTCCAAGGTCTCCTGGGGGTCCCGATGGAGCCTGAAAAAGCCGGTCTCCTCCACCTTGTACCTGGATCGATTGGACATGAAGCGAATAACATCGCCCTTGGCTACCGCCCCTTCGAAGATCCGGCAGCTCACTATGACCCCTCGAAAGGGATCGTAGTGCGCGTCAAAGACCAAGGCGGCGAGAGGGTTCTCCGTCGTTCCCCTTGGCGGTGGGATCCTGTTTACCAGGGCCTCAAGGATCTGGTCTATTCCAGTTCCCTCCTTGGCCGAGCAAAGGAGCACCCCCTCGGCGTCGAGGCCCAGCTCGGACTCTATCTGGTACCGCACCCGGTCCACGTCCGCCGAGGGGAGGTCGATCTTGTTGATCACCGGTATGATCTCCAGGTCGTGGTCCAGGGCCAGGTAGGCGTTGGCCACGGTTTGCGCCTCCACTCCCTGGGAGGCGTCAACCAACAGGAGGACCCCCTCACAGGCGGCCAGGGCCCTGGACACCTCGTAGGAGAAGTCCACGTGGCCGGGGGTGTCGATCAGGTTGAGCCGGTAAACGGCGCCGTCCGCGGCCGAATAAGGCAGGCTCACTGTCTGGCTCTTTATGGTTATCCCCCGCTCGCGTTCGATGTCCATGTCGTCCAGGATCTGGTCGCGCCAGTCCCGCTCGCTGACCAGTTTCGCCCTTTGTATGAGGCGGTCGGCAAGTGTTGACTTCCCATGGTCGATATGGGCTATGATGCTGAAGTTGCGTATATTGGCCTTTTTCATATCCCTTAATCAGCAAATATCAAGACCTGCAAGCCGGCCGTGGGGGCCGGCCTGCGGCCGGTTTAGGGCGTGTGTATGGAAGCTCAAAGTCTACCGGCATTGAAGGCCCAGGGGCAAGGTTTATGTTACAGGGCTGAATTCGGTTTTTTCCTGTTTATTCTTGACGGGTTTCCTGGTATGTACCAAGAATGAATTTTGAGCCTCCCCTTGGGGTGGATCCTGGAGGGTTGTTAAGAGGAAAGGAGAGAAGAGATGTCGTCCAAGAGCAAGGAAGCCCGGCTTGATCAGAGGGCTTACCTGGAGGAGAAGCTTGATGGCCGCGTGGCCGCGCTCAGGGAACGGGGCTTGGATCCCAGGATGATCGCCAGGGACA
>JBKHIW010000209.1:0-4390 GCA_046538465.1 Desulfobacteraceae bacterium
GGCATCATGGTGGGGGGACCGGATACCGTCACCCTCGCCCCCATGGTGGTGAGGCCGATGATGTCCGAGCGGGCCACGCGGCTGTGGGCTATATCCCCGATAATGGCCACCTCCAGGCCTGCTATCCGGCCCTTTTTCTCCCGGATGGTGAGGAGATCCAGGAGCGCCTGGGTGGGGTGCTCGTTTATCCCGTCTCCTGCGTTTATCACGCAGGCGTCCACCTCGCGAGCGAGGAGGTGGGGGGCCCCGGAACAGGGGTGGCGCAGCACAATCAGGTCCGGGTTCATGGCCTGGAGGTTCCTGGCGGTGTCGATCAGGGTCTCGCCCTTCACCACGCTGCTCGTGGTGGCCGAGAGGCTCATGGTGTCCGCGCTCAGCCGCTTGGCAGCCATCTCAAAAGAGGTCCGGGTCCGGGTGCTCGCCTCATAAAAGAAGTGGATCACGCTCTTGCCCCTCAAGGTGGGAACCTTCTTTATATCCCTGAGAGATATCTCCTTGAGGGACTCGGCAGTGTCCAAGATCATGCCGATCTCCTCCACGGAGAGCTGCCCTATTCCCAGCAAATCCTTGTGCCTGAAAGTGCTCACAGCGGGTCTCCGGTCAAAAAAAACCTCCTTGCCTTCTGGGTGACAAGGAGGTCCATGATGCTATGGTAGTCGGCTGTCTCACAGGGATTCCGTTGGTTGCTTAGGTGATGCCTCCCCGGTCGCTCCGTCTCACGAAGCGCCGCCCTCCTGCTCCGGCTTTCCGGCGGCTCCTGCCGATTCCTCGGCCGCGGCGCCGCGGGATTCAGTCGTTGATGAAGCCGGGGCCTGGGAGCCCCGTTTCTTTTTGGATTTCTTGGCCTCCCCGGCTCCCTGGACAAGCTGAACAACGGAGAGCGGGGCACCGTCTCCACGGCGAACACCCTTTTTGACGATCCTTACGTACCCGCCCTGTCTGTCCGTGTACCTGTCCTTTATCTCGTCAAACAGCTTGTGGGCCACGGGCTTTTCCTGGATAAAGCCGAGCGCCTGCCTCCGGGAGTGAAGATCCCCCCGCTTGGCCAGTGTGATCATCTTCTCGGCAACCGGCCTGAGCTGCTTTGCCTTGGCGTCCGTGGTCTCCACCTGCCCGTGCTTGAAGAGCGAGGTGACCATATTCCTTAGGATTGCCTTGCGGTGACTCGAACTGGTCCCCAGCTTCTTTTTGGCCTTGAGATGTCTCATTCCTCAGAGTCCTCTTCTTCCTCGTCCTGATCCCCGGCTTCAAGCTCGGCCTTTTCGCCCCCGCCGGGGAAGTTGTCCAGCTTCATTCCCAGGGAAAGGCCCATCTCGGCCAGGATCTCCTTTATCTCGTTGAGGGATTTCCTGCCGAAATTCTTAGTCTTCAGCATCTCGTTTTCGGTCTTCTGCACCAACTCGCCTATAAGGGTGATATTGGCGTTCTTAAGGCAGTTGGCCGAGCGGACGGACAGCTCAAGCTCGGAGACCGGCCTGAACAGATTCTCATTGAGCCGGTCCTCCTCCTCTCCCTCCTCCTCGTCAAAGGGCTCGGGCTCTTCTTCGAAGTTTATGAGAGGGCTCATCTGTTCTTTGAGAATCTTGGCCGCATACGCCACCGCGTCTTCGGGCAAAACACTCCCGTCAGTCCACACCTCCAAGGTCAGCCGGTCGTAGTCTGTGATCTGCCCGACCCGGGCGTTCGAGACAACATAGTTGACCTTCACGATGGGGGAGAAGACCGCATCAATGGGGATCACTCCGATCTCCGCGCCCTTCTCCTTGTTTCTCTCGGCCGGGACGTATCCCTTCCCCATCTTGACCACCATCTCCATGTCCAGCTTACCTTCCTGGTTCAGGGTGGCGATGTGCTGGTCGGGGTTAAGGATCTCCACGTGGCCGTCGGTCCGGATATCAGCCCCGGTAACCGCACCCTCGCGCGTCACCGACAGATGCATCCGGGCCTCTTCCGCCCCAAGCAACTTGAGCTTGATTTCCTTGAGGTTGAGTATTATGTCGGTTACGTCTTCGAGCACTCCCTGAGCCGTGGAGAACTCATGAGAGACGCCCTCGATTTTGACCGAGGTGATCGCCGCACCCTGAAGAGAAGAGAGCAGGATCCGTCGGAGAGAATTGCCTATGGTGATGCCGAAGCCCCGCTCCAGAGGCTCGTACACAAACTTGCCGTACCTCTCCGTGTGGGTCTCTTCGTCTATCACGACACCCCTCGGCCGAATCAACTCCCGCCAGTTTCTTGCTTTTAGATCTGCCAACAATAGCCCCCAATTCGGTCCTGAAGAAACGGCCCCCCGGACCCGTATTCCGGGTTTTCCCGAAGGGAGTCACCAAACGCCTTCCTACTTGGAGTAAAGCTCCACGATGAGCTGCTCCTGAATGGGCATTGTCAGATCTTCCCGGTTGGGAAGCGCCTTCAGGGTTCCCTTGAAGTTTTCCTTGTCCACCTCCAGCCAGGCGGGTACGCCCCTGCGGACCACGGTCTCCATCGCCTCCACTATCGGCCCGGACTTGCGGCTGGACTCCTTTACTTCCACCTCGTCGCCCACCTTGACCTGAAACGACGGGATATTGGCCTTGCGGCCGTTCACCCTGAAGTGGTTATGCTTTACCAACTGCCGCGCCTGGTCCCTGGAGGCGGCGAATCCCATCCGGTAGACAACGTTATCCAGCCGGGACTCAAGAAGTATCAGCAGGTTGGTGCCCGTCACACCTTTCTGCTTCTCAGCCCGCTCGTAGTAGCGCCGGAACTGCTTCTCCAAGACTCCGTAAATCCGCTTGACCTTTTGTTTCTCACGCAGCTGCACACGGTAGTCCGAGATTTTCCCCCCGCGCCTCTGGCCGTGCTGACCGGGCGCATACGGTCTTCTCTCGAACGCGCACTTTTCTCCGAAACAGCGGTCCCCCTTGAGGAAGAGCTTCAGATTCTCCCTCCGGCACAGCCTGCATGATGAACCCGTATATCTGGCCAAAACACCTTCTCCTTTGGCATCTTTCTGGTTTGTTGCACCGCCGCGGCGGCAGCTTCTACACCCGCCTCCTCTTAGGAGGCCTGCATCCATTGTGAGGGATAGGAGTCACGTCCCTTATCACGGTGACCGTAAATCCGTCCATCTGAAGGGCCCTCAGGGCGGCCTCCCGCCCCACGCCCGGACCCTTGACCCTTACTTCGGCAGACCTCATGCCCTGGTCCATGGCCTGCTTCAGGGCGTCCTGGGCGGCGAGCTGGGCCGCGAACGGAGTGCTCTTCCTGGATCCCTTGAACCCCTGCCTCCCCGCGGTGGAAGCGGCTATGACATTCCCGTCGTTGTCGGTGACAGTGATTATTGTGTTGTTGAAAGTCGACTGGATATGAATGATCCCACTGGGAACATTCTTTTTTTCCTTCCTGGCTTTACCTCTTCTCTTTGCCGCTTTAGCCATTCTCTCCTACCCCGGGATTCTATTTCTTTTTTCTTCCGATGGCTGACCTTCTTGGCCCTTTGCGGGTGCGGGCATTGGTGCTGGTCCTCTGTCCCCGGACCGGCAGACCCTTCCTATGCCTGAGCCCCCGGTAAAGACCGAGATCCATGAGGCGTTTTATGTTCATGGACACCTCCCGCCGGAGGTCGCCCTCTACTTTGAACTTCTCGTCGATCACCCGCCGGATGCCCGTTATCTGAGAATCAGTCAGATCGTCCGTCTTAGTGTTCCAGTCCACGCCGGCCTCATCGAGGATCTTTTGCGCACTGGTCCGCCCTATACCATAAATATAGGTAAGGGCTATCTCGACTCTTTTCTTCCTAGGTAGATCTACACCGGCTATCCTGGCCAATTTTTCACTCCCCTCTCGTCATATCGGGCCCAAGACCGGAGCCTGAACACCGTCACTCTCCCGATTAATCATCCCTGCCGTTGCTTGTGGCGGGAATTCTCACAGATAACCCTAACAGTGCCTTTCCTTCGGATTATTTTGCATTTTTTACAAATTTTCTTTACAGAAGCTCTTACCTTCATAACCTGTTTCCCTCATCAAGCCCGCGCTACTTCCCCTTGCCCGGCCCACGGTAAACGATACGGCCCCGCGAGAGGTCATAGGGCGAGAGCTCCACCTGCACCTTGTCCCCGGGGAGGATCTTGATATAGTGCATCCGCATCTTTCCCGAGATGTGGGCCAGGATGCGATGCCCATTCTCCAGCTCCACCTTGAACATTGCATTTGGCAGGGTCTCGATCACGGTTCCCTCGGCGGCTATCGCGTCTTCCTTGGCCATCCTGACTCTCTTACTCCAATAATTCTCATCCCAAGGCCTGTAGGGTGCACGCCTCTACTTATTTCGGCCCAGGCCTCTCTTCATGAACCCCTCATAGTGACGGGTGAGCATATGCGACTCGATCTGATTGGCCGTATCCAT
>JBKHIW010000210.1:0-4384 GCA_046538465.1 Desulfobacteraceae bacterium
TTGGTCGGGGCGAGAGGATTTGAACCTCCGACACCCTGCTCCCAAAGCAGGTGCGCTACCAGGCTGCGCCACGCCCCGAGGATTAAGCCATAGATGATGATGTGGAATGAGAATGTAATTCGATTGGCTGATAAAATCAAGGTTGAAGTCGTTTTGCTGGGTTTCTATTGACTTCCCGGGCTGTGGGTGGAAATAATGGCCGATCCCGGCCGGACGAGCGGGAGGCCGCCATGGAAGACATCCAAAACCATAGAGACTATCGCAACATGGACATTGACCAGGTGGGGGTCAAGGGGATCCGCTACCCCATTACCGTGTTGGACAAGAACATGGGGCAGCAGCAGACCGTGGCCAAGATCAATATGTATGTCAATCTTCCCAGACACTATAAGGGCACTCATATGAGCCGGTTCGTCGAGATACTGAACGAGCACAGCCGGCGGATCTCCCTCCAGAGCTTTCCGGAGATAATGGGGGAGATGATGAAGCGATTGAATGCAGAGAGCGCCCATATGGAAGTGACTTTTCCTTATTTCATAAAAAAGGAAGCCCCGGTCAGCCGAAGCGAGGGCCTGATGGAGTACAAATGCACCATCAAGGGCTCGGTGAACCAGGGAAGGGACTTGACTCTGGCGATTAATGTACCGGTTTCCACCTTGTGTCCATGCTCCAAGGAGATAAGCGACTTCGGGGCCCACAACCAGCGGGGCGAGGTGACCGTGGAGGTGAGGTTCAAGAAGTTCGTGTGGATTGAGGATCTGGTGAGGGTGGTGGAGGAGTCCGCATCAAGCGAGGTTTACAGCGTGCTCAAGAGGGAGGATGAGAAATACGTAACCGAGAAGGCCTATCTGAATCCCATGTTTGTGGAGGATATTGTAAGGGATATAGCCTTGAAGCTTGACAGCGACCCCAACATCACCTGGTTTTCTGTGGAATCGGAGAACTTCGAGTCCATACACAACCACAACGCCTACGCCCGTATCGAGAAAAAGAAATCAGTATAGTTTTAGAGAGGTCCTTATGCCCGACGATCTTAAGCAGATGTACCGTACAGTAATGGAAGACAGCTTTCCGCCGGAGATAAAGATTTCCTTCGGGGACCAGACCCTGGTCTACAGGAAGAGGAGTTGGAAGATACAGGATGAAAAGAGCAAAGAACTCATAGAAAAGGGTTTGAGGTACGGGGAGAACCCGGGTCAGGAGGCGGCTCTTTACGAATTGGTCAACGGGAATCTGGTCCTGGGGGAGTGCAAGTTTATCGAGGCCGGCACCGGGCTGGTCTCGGCGATAACAGAAGCGGACATGCTCCAGGCGGGGAAGCACCCGGGGAAGATCAATCTGACCGACGTGGACAATGCCCTCAATATAATGAGATACCTGGAGGAGAGGCCCGCGGTGGTGATAGTCAAGCACAACAACCCCTGCGGCGTGGCATACGGAGCCACACTGGCCCAGGCCTATGAAAGGGCGGACATGGCGGACAGGATCGCGGCCTTCGGGGGGTGCGCTCTTTTCAGCCGAGCGGTGGACATGGAGACCGCTGAGAGGGTCTCGGCCAATTATCTGGAAGTCGTGGCCGCACCAGATTTTGAGGAAGGGACACTTGGGGCGCTGGGGAAGAGGGCCAACCTGCGCATATTGAAAGTGCCCCGGATGGACCGGCTGAGAGAGTATGCAGAGACCCGGTTTGTGGACTTTAAGAGCCTGATCGACGGGGGCATCGTAGTGCAGCAGTCCCCGCTCAACCGGATCAGGGGCAAGAGTGATTTCACCCTTGCGAGCGCCGAGCATCAGGGAAGGCGTTACGAGATCAATCGGGAGCCCACGGAGGCTGAATACGAGGATCTGCTGTTCGGATGGCAGGTGGAGCAGGGGGTTGCCTCGAACTCGGTCATATATGTCAAGGACGGCGTGACCGTGGGAATCGGAACCGGCGAGCAGGACAGGGTGGGTGTTGCAGAGATTGCCGTTTACAAGGCCTATACCAAGTATGCAGACGGACTGTGCTTTAAGAGGCATGGTTTTTCTTACAAGGACCTCCAGCTTGCAGTGGAGCGTGGGGAAAAGACCCGCGAGCTCATTGAAGAGATCGATCAGGAGACCAAAGAGGCCAAGGGTGGGCTGAAAGGCGCTGCAATGGTATCAGACGCCTTTTTCCCTTTCAGGGACGGTGTAGATGTGGCGCTTAGGGAAGGAGTAAGAGCCGTTGTGCAGCCCGGAGGGTCTTTGAGGGACTGGGAGGTCATAGAGGCTTGCAACGAAGCGGATCCGCCGGCCACTATGGTCTTCACGGGGCAGCGGGCCTTCAAGCACTAAAAGGAGTAGGATAAGGTGATTGCGCCGTATGCCTGCTCCTCCCTCTGGGTCTCGTACTCCTTTGTCTGGAGGACATAGGCGTAGCTGATCTTGAAGCGGTGTACAAGGACCCCCACCCCCACCATGGCATTAAGGACAAAGGGTTTCTTGTCCACGCTGTGGCTGTCCCTGAACGTGTTTCCGTCCAATAGGATGTTTCTTAGCACCGCACGGCCGTCCAGCCCGGCGAATGCATGGACCCCGAACCGAGGAGTAGCCGCGAAGAACCTGGGATCCTTGTCATCCATCGGGGCGTTGGTATCCGAGCCCGGGCGGATCAAAAAGGTGCCGAAGTCGTTGGGAAGGTTCCATCCCAGCCTAACCTGCCCCCCGAAGTTGAGCCCGGTGAAGGCATTCCCCAGGGAGCATCCCAGGTGGGGGATGAGATCAAAGGCGAGGTCTTCGCCGATTTTTGATCTGAATACCCTCCACTTCCGCTCGTAGAAGAGATTGACCACGGGTTCGTCCTTGAGTTGGTGCTCCCAGCCCATCGGCTCCACCGAATCAATCCAGCGGTGCCAAGTCTTTTGAATCTCTTCTGCATAGGAGTGGGGGCCCACGATACCGAGGTCGATTTCCAGGGTGTCCATCCGCTTTTCGTCTTTGCTGTGAAACCCCAGGGCCAGGTAAGTGATGCCTGCATAGGGACGCTGGTCCGGGATCAGATCCTTGCGCTCCAGGTCCTCAGGGGCGTACATGTTCTGACCTATTGACAGGGATAGGTTCCGAACGAACCCGGGCTTATTGACAAAAGGAAGGCGGTCAATAAGGGCGCATCCCCATTCAGGGATGCGGGAGTCGTCCCGATACTCTGCCAGGTCCCGGGAGATCCAGGTCAGCTTGAGACCGTTGGTGTACTCCCTGTCTGTCCCGGTGAAGACATCGTTCTCGAGATAGAAGGTGAAGGTGCTGTAATCCTTGGGCATCTTGGCGAATGACGCCTCGTTATGCGAAATGAAAAACGCCGTAAAAAGGCAGATGAGAAGCGATTTTATAGTGCAGGACATCTCAGCCTTGGCTCCTCTGGCAATCTATTCCTTGCATCCCGTTTTCCTGATTTATCTCCCGCCTGTTGTCAGGCTGCCCCGAGCTCGACAGCCGCTCGGTTTGGATGTACCCTTGCCGTACAATCAAGCTTCAGGGAGGGATTTGTTATGGCATATGAGACGTTGCTTGTCGATAGGGAAGAGGCCCATATCGGGGTGATCACACTCAACCGCCCGGAGCAGCTCAATGCCTTCAACACCCAAATGGCTGTAGAGCTGGCCTCGGCGCTTCGGGAGATGGACGCCGACGCCGAGGTGAGGGTGATCATCATTCGGGGGGCGGGAAAGGTCTTTTCAGCAGGAATTGACCTCAATGAATTCTGGGGGAAGAACGCCTTTGAATACAAGGAATGGGTCTCACTGATGGAAGCCGGTCTTCTGACCATGATGGAGATCACCAAACCGGTTGTCGCCCAGGTCCACGGTGTGGCTGCAGCCAACGGGGGAGGCGTGGTGGCGGCCTCGGACTTGGCCGTTGCCTCGGAAAACGCCAGGATCGGCTTTACTGCCATAAACGCCGGGCTTTTCTGCTTGGGTCCGGCCGTCCCCTTGATGCGGGCCGTGGGCCGGAAGGAGGCCTTGGAGCTCTTGTATTTGGGTGAGCTTGTCCCGGCGGCCGACTGCAAGGCCATGGGCTTGGTAAACCGGGTGGTCCCGGACAAGGACCTGGAGTCCGAGACCCTCGCTTACGCGCGCAGGCTGGCCGAAAAGAGCCCCTTGGCCCTCCAAATGGGAAAGAGCGGGGTGCATACGGCCTCGGACATGGAGCTTCGAAAGGCCTTTGAGTACATGAACGAGGCCTTCGCACGGCTCTGCACCACGCAGGACGCCCAGGAGGGAATCAAGGCCTTTCTGGAGAAGCGCCGGCCGAATTGGGAAGGAAGATGAGCGCAGGGAGCCGTATTTTGGCGTAATTTTAAATTGAACTTTGACGGAGTTGCAAAAAGCCCCTGACGTGGTTATCTGCCCTTGTAGTTTCAAGG
>JBKHIW010000211.1:0-4372 GCA_046538465.1 Desulfobacteraceae bacterium
CGCGGTATATCCCTCTCATTCAAAAATACCTTCTTGACCTCCATAGTGCCTCCTTGCGTGTATGGGTTGACATTTTGCGCCCTGAAACCAATCTCAGGGGCCCTCCTGAGGAGGGCGCTCGCAGGTCAAGGCCCCGGGACCCCGGAAAACCGGACCTTCGCCGGGCCGTCCCCTTCATAACCGCTCACTTATGTGAGGTCAAGATTGTTAATTCGGTTAGAAATCGGTTATTAAAAATCACTACTCCTCTAAAGAAAGGAGATACGATCTCAAGTTTTTCCCTTTGCCCTTTAGCCCCAGCTTGCTCCGGATCTTGTATCTGTGTGAGGAGACAGTGTTCAAGGAGACGCCGAGGATCCCGGCAATTTCCTTGTTGGTCAAGCCCTCTCTTACCAGCTGGGCCACGCGGATCTCCATAGGGGTGAGCCCTAGGGATGAAGAAGAAAGGCGGCTGATCAAAGGGGAGGTGATTTTGTCCAGATTTGATTCCACTATTTCCAGCAGCGTCTTTCCCTCCGCCCCCAGCGCCTCCCGCTTGAGGCGCCCTATATAAGGGAGTACAAGCTGCTTGAGGTTGGAAAGTACGTTTTCCTGGTCCTCCCGCCTCTTCTCCTCCATCTGCTTCAGCACCACCTTGAGGGCGATATTGGCCTCTTGCAAACTCCGGGACTTGGCCTTGAGCTCGTCCTCGCGCTTTCTCAAGTCTTCCACGGCAAGCTTCAAGTCGCTGATATCCCTGCCCTCGGATATGAGCCACACGATGCGCCCCTGCTGGTCCTTGACCGGTTTTATGGAAATGTCCACATGGAGGACCTCTCCTTTTGGAGTGATGTTAGTGGTCTCATAACGCACCAAGTCCCCCCTGGCCGCTCTATGAACGGCCGTTCTCAACCTGGCCTGCTCTTCCCTCGAGTGTGTCCACCATGGGGTCTCCCAAAAAGGCCTGCCTTCTATGCCCGGGCCGCTGGCGCCCACGAAATCCATGGCCGTCTTGTTGACCCTGACCACGGTCCCGTCCAGCTTGAGTATGCCTACGAATTGGAACGTCTGGTCGAAGATGGCCTGTAGCATACTCTCACTTTCCTGCAAGGCCCTCTCGGTTTGAATCCTCTCACTGATTTCTCTTTGAAGCTGCAAATTTGTGCTGGTCAGCCGTTCCGTGCGCTCTCTTACCAGCTCTTCGAGGTGGTCCCTGTGCCTTCTCAGCTCGTTTTCAGCCCGCCTCCTTTGAGTGACATCGATTCCCAGGGCGAAGAAAAAATCCGGTTCCCCGTTTTCCCGACGAACCTCCCTGCTGTGCCATTCCACGAACAGCTCCCGGCCGTCCTTGGTGATCATCCTGTGCTCCACCACCGCCGGCCCGTCCCCTCGTGCGGCAGCGGTCTGGAACACCTGCTTCAGCACCGCCCTGTCATCACCGGAGACAAACGTGGCCGAGTAATTCCTCCCGATCACCTCCTCCTGGGCATAGCCTAGGGCCTTGAGCATGGCCTCGTTCATAAGCAGGGTACGCCCATCAGGGGCAACTGCCACGAAAAACGCAGGGGATGTCTGAATCAAGGTGGCGTTGAATTCCTTCTCCTTTCGAAGGGCCTCCTGCATCTGCTTATAAGCGGTCATGTCCCGGCTGACGACCGCCACCCTGGCCACCCGACCCCCGGCGTCCTTCACCGGGTCCACCGTGGTGTCCATCCACCTTCCGTCCCTTTTATCCTGGTAGCGCAGGGATCTGCCGGTAGACAAGGCCTGCTCATGGTAGTCCCTGCGGCTCTCCGAGACGGCGGAGGGAAGCAGCGCAAAGGCATCCCTACCGATAAGGCTCTCCTGGCTCCTGCCGAAGGCCCGGGCCGCGGTCTCGTTCAGGGCCAAAATCCGACCGCGGCGATCCAAGAGCAGCGCCCGATCCTTGGGCGCGTTCAGGAGGGCTCGTACGGTCTCCTCACTCTTGATCAGTTCGTCTTCCAGGCGCTTTCGCTGGAAGAACTCAGGGATGTCCACAGCCCCGAACCGGGCCTCTTGGGCCCGCTCACCGTATCGGGCTATATGCTCCTTGATGCGGGAGGGAGGGGCCATGATGAATCTGCACCTGTCGTCCCCCTTGGCTCTGCACTCTATCTCCGCGGCCACCAGAGGCACGCCGAAGCTCTCCTCGCACCACCCGGAAGAATAGCCTGCGTTCATCACGCACACGGGAAAATCGGCGGGCCCTCCCTTTTCCAACCACGTATGCGCCTCGAAAGAAAACGGGTGGTCGTAGACCAAGTAGTAGTCATCGTCGGGCGTAGGGTTGGATTCGGGAAGGATGTCCACAAAGGCCCAGCCGGTATGGGAAAAATGGACCGGCCCTGCGGAAAGCTTTTCGATCGGGTCGCTCACCTCCATCTTGGCGAAAAAGCTGCGGGCGTCGGCCTTGCCAATGGAGTGGGCGATATCAAAGAGGAAACCGAACGTAATCCCCCGGGCCTCCGGCTCCCCGCGGTCTCGATAGAGGGAGCTGACCAAGTCAAAAAACTCCTTGGACAAGGACGCCGCCCTTACCAGGATGTATCGCTCACCTGCAATCTCAATGAGCCCCTTTGTAGGATCTTCAACCCGCTGCTGGAAGTAGCGGGATACATAGTCCTGGGCGCGCTCGAACGGGCCTCTCATCTCCTCGGGGACGCCTACAGTGCTAAGGACCCTGTTCGATCCCTTTACTCCCGGTCCACATCCCATCTGGCACCTCCTGCAAGGCTTGGACGTTCAGGGCCTTAAGGACCATGATACAAAAGGCAACGCCCCCGCCCCGGGGGCGGGCCGCGCTGCCTTTTGTATCATCCCTCCCTCTTCGCGGGGGCGTCTACTTCTTGAACTCCGGGCGTCGCTTTTCCAGAAAAGCGGAAATTCCCTCCTTGGCCGCCTCGGTGCAGGCGCTGTCACCGAAGCCCCGGTAGCCGACTTCCAGGGCCTCTTCAAAGGTATCAGCAGCTGCTCCCGCCTCAATGGTCTTCTTGATGATGGAGAGCACCTCTCTGCTGAGCTGCTGCTTCCCGGCCATGGGCGGGTCAGGGATCTCCACTTCAGGGATCTCCACCCTGCCGTCCGGAATCCTCTGGATCCCGTTCTTCAACCTTTCCACCTCTTTAACGGCCATCTCAATCAGAGAGGCGTAATCCTCGGCAAGACCGGCCACCATGCCTATCTCTTCGGCCTCCTCTGCCTTCAGCCGCCTTGCCTGGGAAAGCATCTGGTGAAACACCGCGGCCCCTTCCGGCCACCTACGGTAGGGGGAAATACACCCGCCGATGCCGGGCAGGATCCCCAGGGTCACCTCAGGGAACTGAAACACGGCATGCCTGGAAGCCACAATTGAGTGGCATCTTATCACCACCTCCAGCCCGCCTCCCAGGGCCATGCCGTTGACAGCGGCCACCACCGGCTTTTCCATCCCGTCCAAGTGTCTCTGAAGCCTGGCCCACTCCTTGGTGTACTGGACGCATGCCTGGTGGTCGCCCAGAATCTTCGGAAACCGACCGATATCAGCCCCGGCCGAAAAGGCTGCTGTGCCGTACCCTGTGAGCACGAAGCCCTTGACCCCCGGATCAGCCTCGCCCGCCTTCAAGACCGCCAGTATCTCGTCCGTTATCTCCGGATTCAGGGCATTCATGGCCTGGGGCCTGCGTATGGTGATCACCTTAACGCCGTCGAGGTCGTCCACAAGGACAAAGCGCCTGAAATCCTGGTATTCGCCGAGCGGGGCGCCGGAGCCTGGAAAGCCCGGGCGCTCGGCCAGAAAACGATCAATCACCCTCTTGACCTCGGCCTCGCCCAGATCCCGCATCACATCCATGGGGCCCTGCCTGAAACCCAGGGCGATCTGACAGCCGAAATTGAGGTCCGCCTTGGTCCCTATCCCCCTGTCCACAATATCAAAGGACTGGGAAAAGAAGATCCCCAAGAGCCTGTCACGTATCAGCCCCTTCAACTCCTCCGGTGCCTCCGGACCGGATCCGGGACGATGGGTCTTCCATTTCTCTACCGATTCCAAAATCCTAGCCGGTCTGTAATGCTCGCCCTCCTCCATCTGGAGGGTATTGGTCTCCACGATTATGGGATTGCCGTTGGCCATGTTGAGCACAAAGAAGGGTCCGGCGAACACGAACTCTTCAGCCACCTTGTCTATCTGACTTGCCGTGGCATGCTCGAGCAAGTAGGCGGACTCGTTGCACCAATTGTCGAATATGCGGTCCAGCACGAAGCATATAGCGTTTTCAGTGATAATAGGGGCCTTGCCTGTGGCTGCAAAAAACCAAAACAGGTCGTCCACGGTCCTGGGGCTTACCTCTTCCCACCTGATCAGCTCCACAGGGAGGCTCCTCCAGGCAGGGGCGAA
>JBKHIW010000212.1:0-4362 GCA_046538465.1 Desulfobacteraceae bacterium
GGTAGGAGCGGCTGTAGGGGTTGGAGACGAGGCCTTCGAGCGTGTGGAGAGGCTGGTGGCGGCGAATGTGGACGTAATCGTGGTGGACACCGCCCACGGTCATTCGGAGGGTGTGCTCAGTACGGTGAGGGAGTTGAAGGAGCGCTACCCCTCGCTGGAGTTGGTGGCAGGAAACGTGGCCACCGCCGACGGCACCGAGGCCCTGATTAGGGCCGGCGCGGATGCGGTCAAGGTCGGGGTGGGGCCGGGGTCTATCTGCACCACACGGGTTGTGGCGGGGGTAGGTGTGCCCCAGCTGAGCGCAGTCATGGAGTGCTCCGAGGCGGCGAGGAAACACGATGTACCTATAATCGCCGACGGCGGGGTCAAGTTCTCCGGGGAGATCACCAAGGCGATTGCAGCAGGGGCGGACTCTGTGATGATCGGGAGCCTGTTTGCAGGTACTGAGGAGAGTCCGGGCGAGACCATACTTTACCAGGGTCGCACCTACAAGGTTTACCGGGGGATGGGCTCCATCGAGGCCATGAAGGAAGGGAGCAGAGACCGGTACTTTCAAGGGGATGTGGAGTCGGAAAAAAAGTTGGTGCCCGAGGGAATCGTGGGCCGGGTTCCTTACAGGGGGGGGCTTACCGATACCATATACCAGTTGGTGGGCGGCCTCAGGGCAGGAATGGGCTACCTTGGATGCAGGAACCTGTCCGAGCTCAGGGAGAAACCAAGGTTTGTGAGGGTCACCCTAGCAGGACTCAAGGAAGGCCATGTACACGATGTGATTATAGTCAAGGAAGCCCCCAATTACCGTATAGAATGACGGGCCTGCCCCGGGAGGAGCCTTTAATCCATGCAGAGCGGCCTTTACGAGCACCGAATACTGATCTTGGATTTCGGATCACAGTACACTCAACTGATCGCCCGCAGGGTGAGGGATGTTCGTGTCTACTGCGAGATTCACCCGTTCAATATAGCCCTTGAGCAGGCAAGAGAATTCGATCCCGACGGTATAATCCTTTCCGGCGGCCCGGCGAGCATTTACGACCGGGGAGCCCCGGGCGCGGATCCCGGAATTTTGGAGCTGGGAGTCCCGGTTCTCGGCATCTGCTACGGCATGCAGTATCTGACCCATGTCCTTGGGGGGAGGGTGGCCGGCGCTTCGGATCGGGAGTATGGGAGCGCCCGGATCACTGTGGAGGACAATACGGATCTCTTTTGCGGCTTTGAGCGGGGCGGGAGCGAGACAGTGTGGATGAGCCATGGAGACCGTATTGAGCAAATGCCCGACGGGTTTGTGGCCATCGCCGGCAGCGACAACAGTCCTGTGGCGGCAATGGCCATGAGGGACAAGGGGTTCTTCGGGGTCCAGTTTCACCCCGAAGTTGCCCACACCCCCAATGGAATCCGCATAATAAAAAACTTTCTTTTTCGGGTGTGCAATTGCGAGCCCTCTTGGACCATGGCCTCCTTCATCCGCAACACCATCCAGTCGGTAAGGGATCGTGTGGGTGATGAACGGGTGATCTGCGGCCTCTCAGGAGGGGTGGACTCCACGGTGACCGCGGTTCTCCTTCACCAGGCCATAGGAAAAAATCTTTCCTGCATATTCGTGGACAACGGGCTGCTTCGGAGCGGCGAGGGCCTGGAGGTTTCCGAGCTCTTCCAGGAGCACTATCAAGCCGACTTTCACTACGTGAATGAATCGGAGCGGTTTCTGACTAAACTACGGGGTGTTACAGAGCCTGAAGAGAAGAGGAAAATTATAGGCCGGGAGTTCATAGAGGTCTTTGAAGCCAAGGCCCGGGCCCTGGGCGAGATAAAATTCCTCGCCCAGGGCACTCTTTACCCGGACGTGATTGAGAGTGTGTCGTTCAAAGGGCCCTCAGTCACCATCAAGACTCACCACAATGTGGGCGGGCTCCCGGATATAATGAATCTTGAGCTGATCGAGCCCCTCAGGGAGCTGTTTAAGGACGAGGTGCGTCAAGTGGGAACGGAGCTCGGTATTCCCAGGGAGATGGTCATGCGCCATCCCTTCCCCGGGCCTGGGTTGGCTGTCAGGGTTTTGGGAGAGGTGACCCCTGAGCGCCTGGAGGTTCTGCGCCTTGCGGACCGCATCGTGCAAGAGGAGATCCGCAAAGCGGGCCTATATGAAAAGGTTTGGCAGTCTTTCGCAGTATTGCTCCCGATCCAAACCGTCGGTGTTATGGGGGATGAGCGCACCTATGAGCATGTAATAGCGGTTCGTTCCGTGGACAGCATGGATGCCATGACAGCCGACTGGACCCGCATTCCCTATGAAATCCTCTCCAGGATCTCCAACCGCATCATCAACAGCGTCCGGGGGGTCAATCGCGTGGTCTACGACATCTCCTCCAAGCCTCCCAGCACCATCGAATGGGAATAATCTATATTCAAGCGCAGGAATATTTTTTGCATCTCTAATAAACCCGGCGGGGACTGCCGTGAAGTCAGCCGTTACCGAGCCAGGGGGATATGGCGGGGTGGAGCACATTTCGAACCGATCGACTCTAAAGACGATCTGCACCTTTAGCCGCTCGCATTTCACGATTTGGCGGCCGGTTTTCTTTATCCTGCTTCTTGCTCCTTTTGGATGCGAGGCGGAAAAGCCGCCGTTAAAGATTGGGTTTGTGGGAGAATTGACCGGACGGTACTCGGATCTTGGGACCGCTGGGAGAAACGGTGTAATTTTGGCGGTGGATGAGGTGAATCAGGCAGGCGGCGTCAACGGCCGAACAGTGGAACTGATTACCAGGGACGACCGTCACGATCCGGAAAGGGCCGTGAAGATGGATGAGGAGCTTATTCGGGAAGGGGTGGCGGCCTTGATCGGCCATACGACCAGCACTATGGCCATAGCGGCCCTTCCTGTGATCGATCGGGAAGAAATCCTGATGATCAGCCCCACTGCCAGCAGCTCCAGGCTGACCGGAAAGAATGATTGGTTCTTCCGGGTCTGCGGGGATGTCACTCGGACCGGCGGAAGACTCGCCGAGTATGCCTTCCACAACAGCGGGGTAAGACGGGTGACGGCCGTTTATGATCTGGACAATCCCGACTATACGCAGAGCTATGTGGAGGCCTTTTCTTCCCGCTTTGAGGAGCTGGGGGGGCGAGTGATCCTTGCCCAAGGCTATGATTCAGGAGCTGAGGCCCGGTTTCACAGGCTTGCCGAACAAGTGGCCGCCTCCCTGTGTGATGGTGTTTTGATTGTGGGGTCTGCACTGGATACAGCCATGGTCTGCCAGCAGATCAGGAAGCTGGACCTCGATGTTTTTTTGTTTTCGAGCGGGTGGGGCATGACCTCCGAGTTTCTCTCCAATGCCGGCCGGGCAGCAGAAGGAGTATTCTTCACCTGGTTTTTTGACTGGGATTCCCAGAGCAGGTCCTATGTGGGTTTCAAGGAGAAGTTTACCGCGAGGTTCGGCAAGGAACCTGATTTCGCTGCGCTATTCGGGTACGAGGCGGCTGGGGTACTTTTTGACGGTCTGGCTGAGACCACGGATCCGAAGGCCTTGAGAGAGAATATATTGAAGCATGAAAAATTTAAAGGGTTGCAGGGGCATTTTGAGCTCGATGAATATGGGGATGCTCGTCGTCCGGTCTTTGTCATCACGGTCACTGAATCGCGATTCAAGACCGTGGAGTGATCAATGCGCTTTCATCCCACACTGAAGACCACTTTAACGACATCCTTTTCGGCCGCAGCATGCCTGCCGCTGATATTTGCCGGCACAGTCCTGCTGTATCTCTTTTCTGATATCCTTAAGACGGAGGTTAATGAAAGGCACTTCACCATGGCCAAGACCATGGCCGGGGAAGTGAACCGTTTTCTTAACGATTACAAGAGGCTACTTGAATACGTAACTGACAGGTATTCTATGCAAGGCTCTCCGATCGGTTACGCTCAGGACCAGCGTTTGGAAGCCCTTATCAACAGGTATCGCCTATTTGAGTGTGTAAAGGTCCTGGACGTAAAGGGAAGGGTGGTCGCACTCGCCCCGTTCAGAGAAGATCATATTGATCTGGATCAATCGGGACATAGCTTCATTGAGAAGGCTATGAAGGCAGATGAGGCTCGTTGGTCCAATGTTTACCTCTCTTACCGCACCGGCTATCCAGCCGTAAGCCTGGCAATCCCCTTTAGTTCCGGGATGGTGGTCGGGGATCTCAATCTCAGCGTTTTGCAGGACATCACTCAAGAAATCAAGCCCGGGGCGGGCGGGTATGCAGCCATGGTGGATCGGATGGGCAATGTCATCGCCCACCCCGAAAAAGATTTTGTTCTCGAGCGTTTGAATGCAAGCACTCTGGGCTTGGTAAAGCACGGTTTGGCGGGTGAGGAGGGCA
>JBKHIW010000213.1:0-4348 GCA_046538465.1 Desulfobacteraceae bacterium
CTCGGCACAGCGCTTGGAAGTGCGTATTCTGATATGCTCCACCTCTTCCGGCCGGATGTCGTGCTCCCGGGCCAGATTGAGCGTCGCGGTGAGGTGTCCGTGGGAGGAGAAGTCGGCGATGATGGTCTTTATGCAGGTGTCCATTATTGACCACTTCCTGCGCGCCGATCGGAGCTTCTCCAGATCGTAGTCGCCCCGCATTATTACTTCTATAAGGCCGTCGTGGCCGTCTATCATTCCTTGCGGCCCGGTAAAGCCCTTCCCGGCCAGCAGGGCTGCCTGCAGCCCGGCCTGGGCCATGGTGGGAAACCGGATGTTCTTGGTCATGGTGTATTCTTCGGCAGGGGTGTCCAGGATGCCTAGGACCGAGTGGCAGCTCCCGGCTATTCCCACCGCGTTTACCATCTGATCGGGCTTCAGCCCAAGCATGTGCCCGGCAACCAGGGGCATGATATAAGCCCCGCGGGTATCTCCATTGAACCCGTACTTCTCGATCCCGGGGCCTTTGACGCCCTCCAGCCAGGCGAGGGATAGGTCGTAGCCCAGGTTTATCGATGTGATGATGCCTCTGCCGTCTATGCCTTCCCTTTCGGCCAGGGCCAGGATTCCGGGAATGACTTCGCTCGGATGGTAGCCGGAGCGGTAGACCTCGCCTTGGATGATGAATGCGGTGTCGTTGTAGTCCAAGTAGCGCACCATGGCTCCGTTTACCAGGGCGGCCATAAGGGCAGAGGTCTTGCCCCCGCTGACAAGGACGCTTGCCTCGGCCGGATGCCCGGCCTCGTGAGCGAACTCCCGCAGTATCCCGCCGGTCTCGCTTTGGTATCCCCCAATGGCGCAGCCCAAGGTATCCAGCACCAGTCGCTTTGTCTGGTGGACCACTTCATCCGGCAGATCATCGAAGCTCAGTCCCGCTGAATATTCAGCCAGCTCCAGGGCAATGCTCATCACGTATTATTCCTCTTCTTATGGGGGCTCATGCCGCTTTCGAACACTATTTGAGGGGCCCACCCCGCAGCGTCTTCACTTTGGTTCCTCTTCAGCCGCACTGTGTAGAAGTATTTGTCAGCCCGGTAAAGCACAGAGACGTGCTCCACCGGCTTGCTCTCCACGTCAAAGACCGTGCGCTCCACCTTGAGCAGTGGGGCACCCACCCGTATGTCCAGAAGGCTTGCGACCTCCGCTGATGCAATAGTGGCCTCAACCGACTGGACCGCCTCATCGGCCTCTATCCCCAACTTCTCTTCCAATACCACCAAGAGGGGCTTTTCATTGAGATCCTCGGGTGAGATTTTTTCGCCTGTGTCCCGGGGCAGGAAATTGACCACCACGGAAAACGGGAGGCCGTCTATGAGCCGGACCTTGTCGATCCTCACCACCTTCTCGCCTTCCGGCAGGTTCAGCTTCTCAGCCACATCCTCCGGAGGCTCGACTGTCCTGTAGTCCAGTATTTTGACCTTGGCGGAAGTGGCCTGGGCTATCAGCTCTTCAATGGTTCCGGAGAAGCGGGTCGGCCGGACCCTTGCCGATCTTTCGGCCACGAATGTTCCCCGCCCCCGCTGACGGATTATCAAGCCCTCTGTTTCCAAGATCGCCAGTGCGCGGCGGACCGTGATCCGACTCACCCCGTATTCCCGGCTCAGGGCCTCTTCCCCCGGCAAGGGGGCTCCTGCCTGGAGCTCACCGGAGAGGATCCGCTCCTTGAGGACCGTGCCAATCTGGTAGTAGAGCGGGATTCCCTTGTCCCGCATGATCGACACCATGGCCATATGCACTCCGTCTGGATCGGTCAATAACCCTAAACGTCCCCGCCTTCGGGTCTTATGACGCGGGTCTGTGTTGATATCTGCCCCAACCCGGATCTCCCACCACCTGGTCGTTTTCAAATACCACCCGGCCGCGGACGATGGTGGTTTCGGGCCAGCCTTTTAGCTTCATTCCCTCGAACGGGGTGTAATCCTGGGCTGAATGGAGCGCCGCGGTAGTGACCTCCTTTTCAGCTTCCAGGTCTATAATCGCCAAGTCTGCGTCTGCGCCCACTGAAATGCTTCCCTTTTTGGGAAAGAGGCGGTGCCATCTGGCCGGGTTGTAAGAAGAGAGTTCTGCAACACGGCTGAGAGACAGTCCTCGACGGTGGTAGCCCTCATTGATCAGCACCGGGAACATCAAACTCGTGCCGCCGAAACCGGGCATCACTGTCCACAGGTCCCCCTTTCTGAGCTCCTTCGGATGGCAGGCGTGATCAGAGGCCACCGTCTGGATGGTGCCGGCCAGGACGGACTCCCACAAGAAATCCACATGGGATTGATCCCGCACAGGCGGATTCACTTTTCCCAGTATCCCGTAGTCATTGTCATTGGTCATTGCCAGGTGATGCAGAGTGGCCTCGGCCAGAAAGGGGATGGTTGGATAATCGATCCTTGCCCCCATCGTAGCCTCCACCGCATCTCGGCTGCTGAGGTGGAGCAGATTGACCGGGCACCCTGTACGCTCCGCAAGGAAAGTCACCTCCTTGATCGCCAGGGCCTCCTGCCAGGGCGGGCGGCCGTTGGAGTAGTCCTTCATAGTGTTGCCTGTGGGGTTCTGCTTTGCTTCCTCCACAGTGGCTACAATCACCTCCGGGTTCTCGCAGTGGATGGAGAGGCTCAATGGGGAGCCTTCCATTGACTGATTGACCCTGGAGATCTCTTTCATGAAGCGGTAGAGGAATCCAAAGTCCAGGGTATCTTTGCTGAGCATCAGATAACCGGCCGAGGGCTCGGCTCCTGAGAGGTCCAAACTCTTGTAAAACATGTAATACTTGAAGGTGGAAACGCCCCCTTCCTTGGCCAGCCATTCCACCTCGCTGATCTGTTCTGTGGACATGCAGGCGATGTGGTATGCGTAATCCACCCGAAAAGAGTTTTCAGAGAGCTTCAGTAGCTCGGGAAAGATGTCCCTGAACGATCCCGTCTTGTTCAGGTAGTTCTTGCCGGTGCGGAAATAGGAGGCGATTGTGGTCACGCCCCCGGCCGCACAGGCCGCGGATTCGCTGGCCGCGTCTTCGTCAAGCGGCCGGTAGATGCCTATATGGGAATGGGAGTCCACGGCTCCGGGGAATACATGCTTCCCTGAAGCGTCGATCACCCGTTCGGCGGCTTCAGCAGGGATATCATCCGCTATGGTTACGATTTTTTCATTCTTCACCCCCAAGTCTGCCCGGCGCACCCCGGAGCAGGGGATGACCAACAAGCCGTTCTTGATCGCCAAGTCGTATGAACTCATAGCACACCTCCCTCCAACGGTTGTATTAAAGTTATGACAACCAATCATGCTTTGTCAAGAAAATTTTTCCTCTGCTTTTTTCGCTGCGTCCTAAGCTCTGTTTAACCGGTTTGAAACAAGGACCGGGTTGAATTCTCTCGCCAATGGGCAGGGAGGTCTCGTCCGACTGCACAGAAGCCTACATTTCAAAGGAGGAAAGAAGAGATGAAAAGCTTGTTTTCCATCATGATTATTTATGTGTGCGTACTGTTCACGACCGGGGTTTCCTCAGCCGGGGACGCTGAGATCAGGCGCGAGTTGGAGGCCTAAAAAAACAGGTCCAGGCCCGGCAGAAACTCATAGACGCCCTGGAGAGCAAACTGGAGGATGAGAAGCTCAGCAGAACGGTTGAGCAGGAAATCAAAAAATCCGAGGGCGTATTAAGCAGACTGAAATTGGGCAACAAGGTAATAGATAACCTCACCCTAAAAGGTGATTTGCGTCTTCGCTATGAGCGGCGGGATCGGAATCGTCCGGCTGGAGAAGAAGAGGATGACGCCAGGGACCGTTTCCGCACCCGCTTTCGACTCGGAGGTATCTGGCAGAATGACGCCGAGAACTGGGAAGCGGGAGCGGGGCTGGCCACAGGCTCCGATGGTCCCACCAGCACCAATGCTACCTGGTCGAAGAACAAGCATTTCGAAACCGGTGACATTCGCCTCGACTATGCCTATGCCAAACATAAGTTCAATGATTCCTTCAGGATTACCCTCGGACAACACAAAAACCCATATCAGACCACTTGGGCGCTTTGGGATGGAGATGTGCGACCGGCCGGACTCACCGCTCAATACGAAAAAGGGGGCCTGTTACTGACGGCCGGCGGCTATGACATCTATCAGGCAGGTGACGACGTCTCCATGATGTTCTCCGGCAAGCTCGGCTACGGCATCACGAAAAACTTCTCAGTAGGTGCAACTTCTAGAGTTCCCGGCTCGGAGGGAAGAGCTCTGTGGAGAGACTGACTCCACCACCTGGACGACACGATGGGGTTGGTATCCCCTCACAGGGCCTCTTGCTGACGGTCGGGCGGCTTGATCTTTAG
>JBKHIW010000214.1:0-4347 GCA_046538465.1 Desulfobacteraceae bacterium
TTGGATGAAATGGCGACTTACGGTTGCCGTCACTCCAGATTGGTACTGATCACCCAGGAGGCGTTGGAGACCAGGCCCGAGCGAAGAGCCCTTTACCGGTATCCGATCGGCCACGTTTTGCTGTTGCCCTCTCTGGATAAGGAAAAAGGCATTGTTCCCATTCCCGAGCTGGCGCTTCCTCTGGCCATGAACCTCTTGGGGCGGGCGGCGTCCCATATGGTGGACCTCATGAAGACCCGATATGAGTCAGCATCAGAGCAATGGAGACAAGCATGAAGGTAGCCGTATATCAGACTGAGCCTAGGCTGCTGGACGTGAAAAGCAACTTGCAGGACATCCTGGGCAAGATTACTGAAGGGAAAGCGGAGGGGGCTCAGCTGATAGTATTTCCGGAACTGGCTCTAACGGGCTATTTCGTGGGCCAGCGCTACCACGAAGCCGCCCTGACCATGGATTCAGAGGAAATACACTCACTGACCGCAGCCTCAAAAGGCACCGCAGTGGTGGTAGGTTTTATCGAGGAGTCGCCCTCCATGAACTTTTACAACTCCGCCTTGGTTGCGGTCGACGGAGATCTCTTGTTCGCCTACCGCAAACTCAATCTTCCCAATTACGGGGTATTTGAAGAACGAAAATTCTTCTCCCCGGGCAAGCAGGTCCCGGTATTCAAACTCCACGGTTACACAGTGGCCGTTTTCGTATGCAACGACCTGTGGCATCCCTCGCTGCCGTATCTGGGGGTTTGCCAAAAGGCGGACATATTCGTGACCATCTTCAACAGCTCCCAAGGGTCCATGGGCACGGAGTTTTCCAACATAGAGAGCTGGGCCATCATAAATAAATTCTACTCCAGGATCTTTGGGATCTACAACATCTGCGCCAACCGGGTGGGGGAGGAATACCACGAGGAGAGACGCCGGAGCGAGTCGATGGACGAGGACGGGGTCGTCTCCGTGGAGTGCGGGCAAAAGGAGTACAGGTTCTGGGGGGGGAGCGAAATCATCAATCCCTTCGGCCAGCCTATTGCCAAGGCCGCCCTGTACAAGCCGGATTGCATAACCGCTGAACTCTCCAGAGATCTCCTGCGCAGGAAAAAGATACTCCTGCCTTACTTGAGAAACGACGATCCATACTTCACCCATCGAGTGCTCCATCGAATCCTTTACTCCAAGGCCGGCGGGTTCACCATCGTGGATTAAGGCCGGGAGAAAACTCGTTTTAAGAGGCCTTGTTGACCGCCCTCCGGATTTGGCATATATTCATTTTCGAGACTACGCTTAGAAGAGGACACCGGTAACTTTTGAAACCCGGAAGCGGAGACAAGAGATGAAGCTGCCTGCAAAAGAACTGATGACCACTGATTTCGTCACCATTCGGCCGGAGGCCCTGGTAAGCGAGGCCGCCACGCTGATATTCCACGGCAAAATCCGGCCCACCGGATACAAGCCCTTTGGAATCATGGTAACCGATGACTTCCAAAGATTGGTTGGCATGATCTCCATGCACGATATCCTCTACCACCTACGCCCACCCTTCATGAACTATGACATGGAGCACAACCTCATCTGGGAGGATGAGCTGGAACCTTATATGGACAAGTTCGAAGAGCTTACCGTGGAGCAGATAATGAGTACGCCGGTGGTCACAGCCTCACCGGAGGACCACTTTATTGTACTGATCGACCGGATGATCAAGACCGGAGCCCGCAGGATCCCGGTGGTGGAAGGGGATAAGATACTGGGGATCGTCTACTTATCCGACGTATTCCACCGCCTGTGCAGCCTCTGGCTGGACCAGGACAAAGACGAGAGGACGCGGCAAAGATGAAAAAAATCGAGATCATATTCAAGCCCTTCAAGCTGGACGAGATGCAACAGGCCATCCTTGATGCCGGTGCAGGCGGCATGAACGTCTCTGAGATCAAGGGTTTTGGAAGACAAAAGGGCCACAAGGAAATCTTCCGGGGAGCCGAGTATGTGGTGGATTTTGTACCCAAAATCAAGATAGAGGTGGTGGTTCCTGACGATCTGGTCCAAAGGGTAGTGGATGCTGCAAAGGGAGCCGCCCGAACTGGAGAGATAGGCGACGGCAAGATCTTCGTCATCCCCGTGGAAAAGGCGGTTCGCATAAGAACGGAAGAGGAGGACGAAACCGCCATCTAGCCGCTCCATCCACGGATAAGGCAGCGCTTGGATATATCAAATCCCCTTCTCTCTGATGGATCGAGACCCTTTTCGAAGTAGGATTGAATTGTTTGATTGATACAAGACAAAGCGTCGAGCGATTCCACCTGGCAAAGGGAAAAATAATCCTGGAGGAGCGAAGGCGCGGTTTCGGCGTGAACACTACTAAGCGGTATACCAATCTGGTGGACCGCTTCATACGGGAACTGATGGACTCGGCCGGACCGGGCCGAGGGGATCGGAAGACCCGCTTCTCCGTCGTAGGAACAGGAAGCTACGGCCGCAGAGAGCTCTGTTTCGGATCAGATGTGGATCTGATGATCATCCACCGCGGTGGACTCTCCGGGGCCGAAGAAAAGAGGATAGCGCGCGCCCTTTATCCGCTATGGGATGCCAGGCTGGAGCTAGGATACACCTTTTTGACCCCCAAAGAATGTCTGGAGTTGGTAAGAAAGAAGTTCTCGGTACTCACAGCCCTGATGGATGCACGCCTCATTTACGGCTCCAGGGCCCTCTTCAAGGACTTCGAGCGTTACGTCTGGAGCGAGCTGGCCCTGGAGCGAAAAGAGCACCTGGACCGCTTTCTGGCCTATCAAGACATGCGGGACAAAAAATACGGCCGCGCAAACTTCTTCCTGGAGCCGGACATAAAGGAGGGCTTGGGAGGAATAAGGGACCTTCATTTCATGGCCTGGATCGCCCGTCTCTACTTCGGTGTCCGACCCCTGGGGCGTATGAAGGCGATCCCGGACTTTTCCCACTTCGGCCTGTCCCAGCTCATATACTCCAAGAGGTTCCTGCTGAAGATACGAAACCACCTCCACCTGGCGAGCGGCAGGAGGGACGACCGCCTGCTCATCGCCCAACAGCAGCAGCTTTCCAAGACCCTGGGATATCACGACCGACCTTACAGCACCGGTCCGGAGAGGTTTATGAGAAACCTCTATCTACACCTCAACAGGGTTCGGTACGGAAGGGAGCAGTTCCAGACAAAGGCCCTTGACATGATCATCCCCCTGCCCCCGGACCCTCAACCTGAGCGCCTCTCCTCAGAATTCAAGGTTATCAAGGGGAACATTGTGTTGGGGGAAGAGAGCCCGGAGCCCAAGGACCCCATGGTGGTCCTCAGGGCTTTTGATCAGGCCAATAGAAACAGGCTCTTTCTGGGATCGGGGTTTATCTGGGAGGCCCGAAAGACGATCATATACAAAGGCCGGGAGCTGCTCCGCACCCCTGGGGCAAAAGAGCTTTTCCTGTGCCTCATCCTGGAGCCCCGGAATCCCCGCATAATCAGGCTGGCATTGGAAATCGGTCTGATCGACCTTTTCATACCCGAATTCACCAGGATCAGGAATTTGGCCCAGTTCGGTTACTACCATGTGGACACCGTGGACATCCACTCCCTTCGCACCCTGGAGATCATCTACCAGATATCCAAGGGGGGTTTTGACGAGCGCTGGCCGAGCTTCCGCAAGGTCTTCAAGGCATTGAAACACCCGAAGTGGCTTTATCTTGCCGCACTCATCCATGACATAGGAAAGGGATACCGGGGTGACCACTCTGTCAAGGGGGCCGCCGTGGTCCCCAGGGTTCTCCAGCGACTGGGCCTATCCGGTGAAGCAGTGAAGGTCGTCTCCTTTCTGGTGGAGCGGCACCTCTTTCTGGTTAACATCAGTCAGAAACGCGACCTCAACGACGAAAAGACGGCTGTTCAAGCGGCCCAGGTGATCCAGCGCCCGGAACTCTTGAACCTTCTCTTTCTCCTTACCGTGGCCGACTGTTTTGCCACCGGCCCCAATGCCAGCGGCGAATGGAAAATGACCCTCCTTACAGAGCTCTTTTCCAAGGTAAGACGCATACTCGAAAGGGGAAGCCTTGCTACCCCGGATGCCACCAACCGGGTAAGAGACAAGAAAGAAAGGCTCTACAAGAAGCTGGTCAAGGATTTCCCCAAGCCTGCCGTAGTCAAACTGGCCGATCAGGCCTCCACCCGCTACTTTCTAAACACCCCCCAGGAGGACATCGAGAAGCACTTCCGTCTGGCTCTCAGGCTGGGTGACAAAAGGCTGGCATGGCGCAGGGTCAAGATGGACTCGGCTCCGGTCACCAAGCTGATCCTCTGCACATACGACCGGCCGGGGCTCTTCAGCCAAATGGTGGGGCT
>JBKHIW010000215.1:0-4338 GCA_046538465.1 Desulfobacteraceae bacterium
GCAAACCGGACAGTTTATTTGCTCTAAAACCGGACAAATCTATTTGTTGCTAACACCGGATCCATGTTTTCTATAGGACAAAGGCGGAGACTCAGCGTCTCTCCAAGCTCAGGTAGAGGTTCCCTCTGTGGACCCCCTCGACTTTGCCTTTCCCCTTCAATCGCAGTCTGACCCCTGGGCGCATGCCCGGGGGGACGCGGACCAACAACTCCTCCGCCCCTCCGTCTTTGTAAACCACTATTCTGAAGGACCCGCCTTTGTCGAATTCCTCCTCGGTCAGTCTCAAGCGGTAAACCAAATCCAGACGCCTGTCCGAAGCGATCCCGCCCCCCCTGGGCAGCGCCTTGGGTTTTCCAATCAGGGCCTTTCCCAGATTTTTCCCCAGTCTCTTGAGCGCCTCCAAAGGGCGGGGTCGGACGCCATGGATGAAATCGCCGCGTTCGGCGGCCGGATCCTGGGGAGAGCGCCGCATTGGGCCGGTCCAGGGGCCGAAAAAAAAGAACCCGGTGAAGAAAACCCCCCGTCCACCAAAAAAAGTCTTGTCAAAGAAGTGCCTGTCAAACCTCAGCCCGGCCCGCTGGAACTCCCTGTGCAAATCTTGAAAGACCCGGCCCAGGTTGGGGTCACGAAATAGGTCCTGAAAGATCTCGTCCCTGGAATACTGGAACCGCGGGCCTTGAGAGGTTCGAGCGTGCGCTCCCCGCCCCCGGGAGAGGTCGTATTGCCGTCTCTTTACAGGGTCTCCGAGCACGCCGTAGGCCTCGGCGACTTCTTTGAACCGATCCTCGGCTGAAGGGTCTCCGGGATTCCGGTCCGGGTGATACTGGAAGGCCAGCCTTCGGTACGCCTTCCGGATTTCGGTCTCCGGCGCGTCATTTCCCACGCCCAGTATGCGGTAATAGTCCTTCATGGGCCTTTGTCGCCCCTTACAGCCCCTTGGTTGCTTCCAACCCCGGCAGGAATCCCTCTGCCGGGTGCATCCACTCCCAGGCGTTCGAGAAGTGAGCCGTCCTGTCTGTGTAGCTCTACCAGTGCGTTCAAGTATTCCACCACGGCGTTGATTTCCTGTATCCGGGCCCTGACCAGGTCCCTCTGGGCCTGGGCCACCATGAAACTGGTGGAGCGGCCTACTCGAAATTTTTCAGTCTCTATTCTGACCTTTTCTTGTTCCAAGTCCAGGGTCGCCCGGGAGGCGGTTATCTGCTGTCGTGCACCCTGGAGCACAATGTAGGCCTTTCGGACATCCATCTCCACAAGCTCGGCCAGGTTGTCCAGCGCCTCCCGCGCTTGCTCCCGGCTGAGCTCAGCCCGTTCCAGCCTCGCCCGGCTGTCCCTTTCGCCCAAGTCGAATCTGAGGTTCAAACCTGCTGCCAAATCATACCCGTCATCCGGGATATCGTCTGCGGCGCTCCCGAAGGATTCTGCGTAGCCGGTCCTTCCCAGGGAGACGAAGAGATCCAGCCTGGGCAGGATCCCGTTCCTGGTCTTTACCACCTCGAGCTCATCCCGCTCCTCCAGGAGCCTTGCCTGGTTGAGATCCGGCCTCATTTGCATGGCCAGCTCCACGTGCTCCTCCACCTCTCCCAAGTCCGCTTCCGGGACCGAAGGGCGGTCCATGGCAAGGACCTCCCGGTCCCACAGACCCGGCCCCCGCGGGCTGAGGAGCCGCAGGAGTATCAGCCTGGCTAATGCATACATGTTTTCCGCGTCTATCAGCTCCTGGCGGCGCAAGGCCACCTCGGCGCGGGCGGCTACGAGCTCGGTCTCGGCGAGTCTGCCCACCGCGACCATCTCCCTGGTCTCCAGCAGCTGCCTCTCAGCGAGCCTCAATGATTCCTGGTAAATAAGCAGGCTCCGCCTGGCCAGCACATAATCCCAGAAGGCCTGTTCTGTGCGGGCGGCCAAGGACTCGTCAAACCCCCGCAGCTCGTATTCCGAGGCCTGGGTGTCCAATCGGGCCTGGCGAAGGCTTGCCAGGTTCACTCCTCGCCCCCGTCCTCGGAGAAGGGCTTGGGTGAAGTTGAGCCCCACTCTGGCGGCGTACCGTCCCGAGTGATCGTCAATCTCGTTCCTGGTGGCCTCGAGTTCGACGCCCACCTCGGCTCCGGTGGGCAGCCTCTTTGAGATGCCAAGATCCATACCGGTCTGTGTCCGGGTAGACAAACCCCGGGACCCGGCTGTTGTCTCGGACTTGTCCCTGGAAAAGGCCGCCCCCGCTTCCAAGACGGGGTCGAACACCGCACGCTCCTGCTCCTCGAAGGTCCTTTTGATTTCCGGAGTGAATCTTTCCACCACGAGGCTGCGGTTGTTCTCCAGCGCCATCAGGACCGCGTCCTCGGCGGTGAGCTGAAGCGGCCCGGCCTCTTCAGGCCTCGATGCCGACCTACGCGGTGAAAAGCCCTCGCTCTCCATGCGGTCGGCGGCGGTGCAATCGGCCGCAAACAGCATAAAGACCAAGGTCCCCGCCAGGGCGATCTCCTTCCACTCAGCCACAGCCTTCACTCCTCCGGCTCCTTTCTATGCCCCGGAGGCTCCTCGGGGCTGCACGGCCCGCTTCCCCAGGCCGCGTTCGATAATGGAATATACGGTGGGGACAAAGACCAAGGTGATCAGCGTGGAACTAAGCAGTCCCCCGATAACCGCTCTGGCCATGGGCGCTTGGGCCTCTCCGCCTTCTCCCAGGCCCAGGGCGAGGGGGATCAGCGCCAGTATGGTGGTCGAGGCCGTCATAAGGATAGGCCGCAGCCTCCTGCGACCGGCCTCCTCTACGGCCTCCATCAGGCCCATGCCGTCTCTCCGCCTCAATAGATTGGTGTAATCCACCAGCAGAATTGCATTATTGACCACGATCCCTCCCAGCATAATGCACCCTATAAAGGTTTGGACATTAAAGGTGGTCTCTGTGAGGAGTAGTATTAAAACGATTCCCACAACCGCCAGGGGTATGGAAAACATGACCACAAAAGGATCTTTAAGAGATTCATACAAGGCCGCCATTACCATGTAAACCAGCAGGATGGCCAGCACAAAACCCAAGAGGAGCTCCTGGAAGGATTCCTGCTGCTCCTCGTAGTCTCCTCCGAGCATGATGCTGAAACCCTGAGGGACAGGCACGGAGCGGAGTCCTCCGCGCACGTCCTCGAGCACCGCCCCCATATTCCTCCCGGTAAAATCGGCTGAGACCGAGATCACCCGATCTTGATCCTTTCTCTCGATCATCACCGGACCGCTCCACGGTCTTACGTCCACCACGTTGCGAAGCACCACCGGCTCACCCTCCCCGTTTATCAAGGCAAGGTCCAGAAGCTCCTCGAGATCGAGACGTTCGGCCTCTTTAAGCTTTACCAGTATCCTGTACTCGTCTCCACCCTCCTTGAAGTCTCCGGCCCGGGTCCCGGTTAGAACCGTCTGCAGCATGTTCGCAATTTCTGAAATGCTGAGATGCATGTCCGCGGCCCGTGCTCGATCCACCAGGATCAGTTCCTCCGGACTGCCGGCCTCTCGGCTGACCCTGGCGTCGGTAATCCCTTCGACTCCAAGGAGCAGGTCCTTCACCCTTGCTGCGAGCCTGTCGGCAGCCTCCAGGTCATGGCCCCGAATCTCAACCTCCACCCTGTCCGCATCACCTCCTCCCATGCGTAGAAGGAACAGCCCCTGCCCCGGGCGGATTCGCAGGTCAAGGCCCGGGATGCCTGTCAGTCTTCGGCGAAGGTGATTGGCCACATCCTCGCTGGATCGGGATCTTTCAGACCTCGGTACCAGCGCCATCCTGATCTCACCGGTGTGGGATGTCCGGCCTCTCCAAAAAGATCCCCCGATAAAGGTGACCATGCTCGTCATCTCCGGCGCCTCGCGGACTATCAAGGACTCGACCTCTTTCAGTTTGTCGCTTACCACCTGTACCCTGGTCCCCACAGCCATCTCCGCGCTGATCCGGACTTCGCCTTCATCCGTCTGGGGCATGAACTCCAGTCCCACGAGCGGGACCAAGGCCAGGCTGCCTCCAAAACCCACTACGGCGAGCACGACCACCACGGCCCTGTGCCGCAAGGCCCAGCGAAGGATGCGGACATAGGCCTCTTCCATATCGGAAAAGGCCTTTTGTGCAAAGTCTGCTGCTCGGCCCAGGAGGCCCCGAGCTCCTCCTCCGGCGGGTTTTGGCGGGCCCGAGATTCTGCCCGAGAGCATGGGCACCAGGGTGAGGGCGGCGGCCAACGAGCAAACAAGAGAGAGGCTCACCACATAGCTCAGCTGCTTGAACATGACCCCGGACATCCCTTTCATGAAGATCAGGGGGAGAAACACCGCCAGGGTGGTTATTGTGCTGGCCAGAATGGC
>JBKHIW010000216.1:0-4338 GCA_046538465.1 Desulfobacteraceae bacterium
CGTTTCTCGGGGTGCTAAGGGGGTGGCCCGAAGGCCTGCGGCGCTTCATCCTCGGAGTGAAGTCCTCCTCGGCCAATGGTATGCCCGGGGGGCAGCCGTCCACCATCACTCCGATCCCGGGGCCGTGGGACTCCCCCCACGTGGAGATCCTGAACATGGTTCCGAACGAGTTTCCGGGCATCATTCCACTCCTTTCATCTTCCTAAAGCCCTCTATGACGGCGCAGGCAGCGGCCTCAGGGTCGAGTAGATCCGCGTCCACCCGGTAATGGGCGGCCCGGTGGTACAGAGGGTCCCTTTCCTTCAAGACCCGGCCGGCCTCCTCGATCGGGGATGGTCCGGAAATGGCGGGCCGTATTGAGGCCTCTTCCTGCCGGCTCATCCTGATCCTTGCGGTCTCCGGTCCGATCCTCAGCCAGAACACGAGCCCGCTATCTCGCAGGAGCCTTACATTACGCCCGCTGGTCACCACCCCGCCGCCTGTCGCCGCCACCAGGTCCTTTTCGGCCGAGACAAGGCCCACGGCCACCTCCTCCAGGCGCCTGAACCTGGTCCACCCCCCGGTCTTTACTATTTCCGCTATGCTCATCCCCGCGCGCTCTTGGATGAGCTGGTCCGTGTCCCTGAATTTCATTCCCAGCCTCTCCGAGACTATCCGTCCGACCGTGCTCTTGCCGGCGCAGCGGAATCCTATGAGTACGATGTTCATTGTGCTCCTTACAGCGGGCTGCCCGGCGGCTTCCAAAGGCCAAAAAAAAGCCGTGGGCGGCTTTTTCGAGCTGCCCACGGCCTTTAAATCGAGTAATATGAACACATCAGAGCATGGGCAGCTCCCTCCCCGGATAGGAGTAATAAAAGCTAAACCCTGCTTGATGAGTCCGAGACATCCTGATCTTTGGTCCCTTCCCGTTGATCAAAGTATGAGGCCGCATATAATCGCTATGCCGGGAAGCTTGTCAAGAAAAAAAACTTGAAAAAGCACTACCGCCCCGGTTAGGCCTTAGAGATCAAGGTCTTAAGAGCTGAAAATCGACAGCAAAGGGGGTGTTGAAACATGGAGACGACAGTGTCCGGAAGGAACGGGGAGGTAGTGATCAGCGGGGATAAAGAGACGGTCATGATCGGCGAGCGGATCAATCCCACCGGGAAGAAGAGGCTGGCCGCGGCCTTGAAAGAGGGCGACCTTGAAGTAGTCCGCCGGGAGGCAGAGGCCCAGGTGGAGGCCGGGGCCCGGATATTGGACGTCAATGTAGTGGCCTCCGAGGTGGACGAGGTCTCGGTCCTTCCCCGGGCCGTGGAGACGGTCATGGCGGCGACGGGCGTACCCTTGTGCATAGACATCAATAATCCGGCCGCCCTGAAGGAGGCGCTCCGGGTCTACGAGGGAAAGCCCATTGTCAACTCGGTCTCCGGGGAGGAGAAATCCCTGAATGAGGTCCTTCCCCTGGTCAAGGAGTACGGGACCGCGGTCATCGGGTTGACCATTGATGACAAGGGCATCCCCAAGACCGCCGAGGAAAGGGTCCGGGTCGCCCGGAGAATAGCTGAAAAGGCGGAAGAATACGGGATCCCCGGAGAAGACGTGATAATCGACTGCCTGGCCTTGTCCCTGGGATCGGACGACAAGGCCGCCCTGGTGACCCTGGAGGCGGTTCGGAGGGTCAAGGACGAGCTGGGGCTAAACCAGACCCTGGGAGCGAGCAACATCTCCTTCGGTCTTCCGGATAGACAGGTGGTAAATGCCGCATTCCTGGCCATGGCGCTGGCGGCCGGAGTGACCTGTCCCACGGTCGACCCGGCAAAGGCCCGATCGACCATCCTGGCCGTAGACTTGATCCTGGGCCGGGATCGCTTTGCCCAACGATACATAAAGGGCTACCGGGAGCGCGTCTCCCGGTCGGCCGGGTGAGATGAAAGGAAGGGCGGAAAGGGCCGGGGAGGCCATGGCCTGCAAGCGCCGGGGCCCGCCCCCCAAGGGGGAGCTGTGGCTGGGATCGGATCTGCTGAGGGCCGCGGGCCTCGAGGACGATCTTGAGGGGCATACGGCGCTTGCCTCCCACCTGGGCCAGCACCTGGTCTCTTTCCCGGTATCCGAAGACCCTGCAGAGAGCCCCGACCTGGGCTACAGGTGGTTTTCCCCGGAGGACCTCGCCGAGGCCTCGGCCAGGACCGATCTCTTGACGACCGCCCTTATAAGCGGCCCCTTTCAGCGGCTTTCGGAGAAGAAGGGCCTGATGGAGGTGCTTTACGGCTGGATCAGGGAAAGGGAGGGGCTGCTCGAGGCCTATTCGGGGGAATGCGGCCGGGTCGAGGCCTTGATCGAGGAGTGCCTGAGGCACTGCCCCGGGGCGGTGGTGGTGGCGGACGACCTGGCCGGAGATACGGGGCCTTTCCTCCGGCCTTCCGACATGGAGGAGCATTTTTTCGGATTCTACTCCCGGGTCGCGGTCGAGATCCGGAAGGGCGGGGCTTGGCCCCTTTTCCACTCCTGCGGCGATATCAGGAAGCTCATACCCGGACTCCTTTCCTGCGGGTTTCAGGGGCTTGCCGGGATAGAACACCGGGCGAACGACCTGGTCTCGCTCCGGCGGTGGCATGGGGCATCCTTTTCCCTGATGGGAGGGATAGATGCGGCGCTCCTGGAGTCCGAGCGCTTGTCCCCGGATGATCTCAGCGGTTACAAGGAGTTGGTCCGCGCCTTTTCCAGGGATCAAGGCCTTATCCTTTGCTCTTCCTCCGGGCTTTACTCGGGCCGTTTTTTCACCAGGATCCTCGAACTCTATGAGACGGCCGACCGGGAGTGGGAGGAGGTAAACAAGGCTTGACAGTCAGCGGCCGAGAGGCCTTTACTTGGGCATGTCTTACCTGGACGCAATACCGGCGCTTGTCAAGGTGGGAGCGGCCTTCGGCCTGATCCTCATCCTGAACCGACTCCGCCTCTCCCTCGGCTGGGCCCTGCTGGCGGGCTCGGCCTTCTTGGGGCTGCTGATGGGTCTCGGGCCTTCCGCGCTATGGGATGCGGCGGCCGAGAGCCTCTTCGACCCGTCCATAGCCGCGCTTCTCCTGATCGTGGCCGTGATCCTGGCCCTATCCAAGATCATGTCTGAAGGCGGGCAATTGGAGAGGATGGTGGACTCCTTCACACGAGTGACCGGCGACTCCCGGGTGGCGGCCGTGGTGATGCCGGCCCTGATCGGACTCCTCCCCATGCCCGGGGGTGCGCTCTTCTCAGCGCCCATGGTGGACTCAGCCTGCCGGGTCGAGCCTGTGGAGGCCGAGCTCAAGACCGCGGTCAACTATTGGTTTCGCCACATTTGGGAGTACTGGTGGCCCCTCTATCCCGGGGTGGTTTTGGCCGTGGGGCTCCTGAAGGTGGAGGCCTGGCGCTTCATGCTGATCCAGGCCCCGCTCACCCTCCTTTCCCTGGCAGCGGGCATGATCTTCCTGCTGCCCCGCATGCCCCGGAATAGGGCGCATGCCGGGAGCCGCGCCGAGGGGTACGGCGGCTGGAGGGCGTTTGCCAGGGAGGTCCTCCCCATAGCCTTGGTCATACTCGCCCTGCCTGCAGTATGGCTCTTTGAGAGAATAAGCGGGGTGGAGGCCCCGGGCCTTTCAGGGATCTTCCTGGGCCTCGGCCTCTGCCTTGCGTGGGTGCTGTTCCAGAACCGTCCGGCCCCGGGCAGGGTGGCCTCGGCCCTTTTGAGCCGTTCCACCGCAGGCCTGATCCTCTTGATCTGCGCCGTAATGGTCTTCAAGGGCGTCCTCACCGGGAGCGGGGCGGTGGCCGGCATCCAGTCCGAGCTGGTCCGCTACGGCATACCGCCCCTGGCGGTCTTGATGTGCGTCCCCTTTCTCGCAGGGCTCATCACCGGCATAGCAGTGGGGTTCGTGGGTGCTTCCTTCCCCCTGGTAGTGGGGCTGATTGCGGGAAAGAGCGGCCTGGATTTTCTTGCTCATGCCTCTCTTGCCTATGCCTTCGGGTACATGGGCATGATGCTCTCCCCGGTCCACGTATGCTTCCTGGTCACCAAGGACTATTTCGGCTCAGCGCTTTCAGCCGCCTACCGCAGGGTGGTGGGGCCGGCGGTCTTGGTGCTGGCAGGGGCCGTATCCTACTTCATCGTCCTTGTCCTTGTCTCTTGAAGCTCGATCGCCTCCTCTCCGGGCCACGGTATTCGCGTTCGACCGGCGCAGGCGTGTCAGGAGGGCGGTAGAGCTTGATCCACACCGCCATCCCCAGGGTGACGATAAGATCAGTGGTCTCGGGGGAATGCCCGTTGTACCAAAGCTGCGCGAACTCGATCGAGCCCAGCCAGGCCAGGCACAGAAAGACCGCCCT
>JBKHIW010000217.1:0-4328 GCA_046538465.1 Desulfobacteraceae bacterium
AAGGGGTTACAACGTTCTCAGCGGCGGTGGAGCGAGTTTTTGCGAGACCGTCAACACCGGTGCTTGCTCAATCTCGTTCTAAGGACTCGCCCTTTTTGACCTTCGAGGGGGCCACGATGTGCGGGACATGCTTTTCCTTGCCTTCTTTTTCAGGGGGTACGATAACTTCTCCCAATCGTGCCATTTTACGCCCTCCTTTTCTGTCTTGGTTTTTGTGTGTTCAAATAAAGTCCTTCAATATTTCCGAAAGCTTTTTCTTGTCGGTTTTCCGCCTGCCCAAAGGACCGTCTTCCAAGTAGGAGAATTTGTCCATGAAAGCCGGACGATCGTTTTTGTAATAGATCCCGATGGGTATGCGGTCTTCCCATTCCATGGAAAGCCTCATGGCGGCCTCCCAGTCCATGGGATCATGGTCTTCGATCTTCTCGGCCCTATCCCTGTAGAACTGAAAGGTGTTAACATTGTTGAACGAGACGCAGGGCTGAAGGATGTCCACTATCGCGAATCCGGGATGGGCAATGGCCTGCTCGATGATATCGGCGAGATGTTCGATTTCTCCCACGAAGCCGCGGGCCACGAAGCCGGCCTGCATGGCAATGGCAACGGCGAGGGGATTGAAGGGGCTGCCGGGCATTCCATGGGGCTGGGCCTTGGTCACGAAGCCCGGGTCGGAAGTTGGGCTTGCCTGTCCCTTGGTCAGTCCGTAGACCTGATTGTTATGGGCGAGGAGCGTCAAGTCGGGATTGCGGCGGATGGCGGCCAAGAAGTGGTTTCCGCCTTCTCCGTAGTTGCAGCCGTCCCCGCTCTCGACGATGACTATAAGCTGCGGGTTGGCGCACTTGGCCGCGGTGGCCACTGGCAATGCCCGGCCATGGAGCCCGTTAAAGAGATTCACGTTCATGTAATGGGGCGCTTTGGCCGCCTGGCCGATGCCGGAGACAAAAAGGAGATCGGCGGGTTTCAGCCCACTTCCCGCCAGCGCCTGCTTGACCGCCTTTAGGAGACTGAAGTTTCCGCAGCCCGGACACCAAGCGGTTTCATAATTGCCGAAATCTTGTACGTCAACCATTATGGCCTCCTTCCAGGCCCCGGACTTCTTGCAAGACCTGCTCGGCTGTGAGGGGCAGCCCGTCGTAGCGCAGTACCCTGTCGTTGATTTCAATGCCGGTCTCCCGCCTGATAAGTCGCGCGAATTGGCCGGTAGCATTGCTTTCCACTGCCACCGTCCTGCCCGCTTTTTGTAGATAGGTGGTAAACTGATCGGGCGCCAGGGGCCATACCTGGCAGAAATGCAGGGTAGCCACGCTCTTGCCTTCTTCAGAGAGCTTACGGGCGGCCTCCCTGACCGCACCGATAGCGGAGCCCCATGTCACCAAAAGCATGTCAGGGTTTTCGTCTCCCTCATATATCGGAGCTTGCGTTTCGCTTTTCAGTTCCTCCATCTTCCTGAGCCGTTTCTCCACCATGCGGACGCGTACTTCATGGTCTTCGGTAATGTGTCCGTCCTCGAAGTGTTCGTCGCTGTCGGCCACCACCAAGTCGAGGCCCCAGCCGGGGACACGCCGCGGAGAAACACCGTTTTCCGTAAACCGATACCTTTTATAATTGGAAGTCTCTTTTCCGTTTTCGCCCGCTTTTACCGGTTCTTTGCTTTCCATGTCAAAAGGTTCCACCGAACGATAAGAGTCGGCCAGGAACTGGTCGGTAAGTATGATTACCGGGCTTTGATACTTCTCCGCTAGGTGGAAGGCCTTGTGCGTAAGTTCGAAGCACTGTTCGGGGCACCCGGGCGCCAAGACCAAGCGAGGGAACTCTCCGTGCCCGCCATGTATGGCAAACTCGAGGTCGGCCTGCTCGGTGCGGGTGGGCAGTCCGGTGGCTGGTCCGGGACGCTGGGCCAGTGCTATGACCACGGGAGTCTCAGTCATTCCGGCCAGGCTGAGCCCCTCGACCATGAGCGCGAACCCTCCACCCGATGTGCCCGTCATTGCGGGCGCTCCCGCAAAGGAGGCCCCCAAAGCCATATTCAAAGCGGCTATCTCGTCTTCCGCCTGCTCCACCAGGATGCCCGCCTTTTCCGCGTACTTGATGAGAGTGAGGGCAATGGAAGTGGCCGGAGTCATGGGATAGAAGGAGTAGAACCTGACTCCCGCGCTTATGGAGCCGAGAGCTATAGCTTGGTTGCCGTTTAACATGAGCCGTTCCGCTCGCGACGTATCGGGAAGCACGACGGTCTTGTCAGCCGCATTCCGGCGAGCCCATTCCAGGGCCCTTTCCAGGACCTCCCGGTTTTTGTCGGCAAGCTCTGGTCTTTTAAAGTGGTCGTCAATCGTATTTTGCAGCAGAGTAGTATCCAAACCGAGAACAACAGCGAGTATGCCGAGCGCGGCCACGTTCCACATCCTGGTATCGGCCAGTTCTTTAAAGGGCACGGAGATGGTGAAACGAGGGCTTTGCAGTTCGGCGTCGGCGATGATGACGCCCTTTTCCGTCATCCAGTCTTTATGGAGGTCCACACTTTCCTGGTTGAGGGCGACGAGGACATCGTACTCGGTTGCGGGAGCGGCGATCTCCTCGTCGGAGACGCGGACTGAAAAGGTGTTATGTCCACCCCTGATACGGGACTGATAATCCTGAGTAACGCATATATAAAGCCCATGTCGTACCATTGTCCTGGCAAGTATCTCTCCGATGGTGGCCAGGCCCTGCCCGGCCTCCCCCGCTACAATTAAGTTCAAGACTGTCATAGGAGGCCTCCTTTGCTTCCTCTATGCACCGTCGAGTTACCCCTTCTCCCTCTCCCTAAAGCAGCCCGCGGGTTAGGAAAAGTAGAACTTAATGTCAGCAAAAGCGTAAAGTTGATAAGCGAGAATCAGGCGTTTGCTTTTAAAAGGTCCGGGCAACCTATATGCACCCTGTACCCTAAAATAAGAAAAAAAGGACTTGCCGAAAACGGCTAAGTCCTTAGATTTTGCTGGCGGGGACGACGAGACTCGAACTCGCGACCTCCGGCGTGACAGGCCGGCGTTCTAACCAATCTGAACTACGCCCCCGGTGGTGTGCGGTTTGTGTGGTGGGCGGAACAGGGCTTGAACCTGCGACCCCCGGCTTGTAAGGCCGATGCTCTCCCAGCTGAGCTATCCGCCCGTGAATTTTTTATTATTGCTTTGCCAGGAAACCTTGTCAAGGCCTATGTTCAATGGGCGGTGACCTCAGGGCCTTCTTTTTCCGAATCAGGCTCAACGCAGTAGGGCTCGAACTCATCCGAAGAAGAAAAGAGCTCCTCGCCTTGTTCGAAGACCAGGGCCTCCTTGAGGACTTGGTCCATGTGTTCCACCAGGACAAGCTCGACTTTTCTTAGCACCCGCTTGGGGATCTCTTCTATATCCTTTTTGTTCTCCATCGGGATGAGGACCTTCTGGATCTCTCCGCGATGGGCGGCCAGGATTTTCTCCTTCAGCCCTCCAATGGGAAGGACCCTTCCGCGCAGGGTGATCTCGCCGGTCATGGCCACATCCTTTCGAACGGACTTGCGGGTGAGGGCCGAAACCATGGATGTTGCAAGGGCAATCCCTGCGGAAGGTCCGTCCTTGGGCGTGGCGCCTTCCGGGACGTGAACGTGGATGTCCACCTTCTCGTAAAACTTATCAGGAAGGCGGAGCTGCCTGGAGCGGCTCCTCACATAACTGAGAGCGGCGCGGGCGGATTCCTGCATCACCTCTCCCAGCTTCCCGGTCAACACCAGGTTCCCCTTGCCCGGCATTATGGCCGCCTCGGTCTGCAGAAGCTCGCCGCCCACATCTGTCCAGGCCAACCCGGTGGTGAGCCCTACTTCGTCTCTTTCCTCGGTTCGGCCGTATCGATACTTGGGCACACCGAGATACTTGGGGATCGAGTTCTCAGCAATACGAACAATAGTATCCTTCCCGTTCCTTGCTACCTTCCTGGCGACCTTGCGACAAATGGAAGAGATCTCCCTCTCCAAGTTCCTTACCCCGGCCTCCCGGGTATACTCACGGATTAGCCTCAGGACTGCGCTGTCCGATAGGCTCAGATTTTCTTCTTTGAGACCGTTCTCTTTGATCTGCTTTTTAATAAGGAATTGCTTGGCGATGTTGAGCTTTTCCAGTTCGGTGTACCCGGGCAGCCTGATGATCTCCATCCTGTCCTGGAGCGCCAGCGGTATACCATAGAGATTGTTGGCGGTGGTTATGAACAGGATCTCAGAGAGGTCATAGTCCAGATCGAGATAGTGATCGTTAAAGGCATTGTTTTGCTCCGGATCCAGGACCTCCAGCAGGGCGGCAGAAGGATCGCCTCGAAAATCG